>SBFU01000161.1 GCA_006227785.1 Burkholderiales bacterium | reverse complement strand
CTCCAGCTCCTTGACGAACAGCCCCTTGCCACCGACCTTGGACAGGCTGCGATCAAGGATCTGGTCACCTTTGGTTGTCATGCCCAACAAGCTGACCGTGTGGCCGTGGCCTTCGAGCAAAGCCTTGACGTGCTCGGCCTGCCAGAGCGCCAGCCGGCTCTCGCGGGTGGCGATGGTGATGGACAGCGGTTGGGGAGCGTTTGAAAGCGACACGGTGCGTGGTTGATGAATTTTCAAACCCGGCGAACGGTTTCGTACCCGGTTGGTACCGAGCCGACGGGTTAATGACAGCTTTCGGATGCTAGCATGCCGCTTGCCCAAAATTTCAGCAGCCTTCCCTTCATGAACCCCGTGCCCCACCGTGACGTCCGCCCGCCGCGCCTGCGCAAAAGCGCTGACAAGGACCAGCCACTGATCGACGACATCCGCTTCCTGGGTCGATTGCTGGGCGATGTGATCCGGGAGCAGGAGGGTCAGGCCGCCTTCGACCTGATCGAGCAGGTGCGTCGCCTGTCGGTCGCCTTCCGTCGACACGCCGATACCGCGGCCGATCAGAGTCTGAAAAAGCTGCTCAAGGGCCTGAGTGCCGACCAGACCGTGAGTGTGATCCGCGCCTTCACCTATTTCAGTCACCTGGCCAACCTCGCAGAGGACCGGCATCACATCCGGCGGCGTGCGGTGCATGAGCGAGCGGGCGACGTGCAGGCCGGCAGCCTGGCCATGAGCCTGCGGCGCCTGCGCGAAGCCGGGTTCAAGGCGCGCGACATCGAACAGGCCCTGTCCCGCTTCCATGTCTCGCCGGTGCTCACCGCGCACCCGACCGAGGTTCAGCGCAAGAGCATCCTCGATGCCGAACGGGCGATTGCCCGGTTGCTGGCCGAGCGTGACACCCCGGCCGGCCTGTCGGCACGCGAGAGGGCCGACAACGAAGGGCAGATCCGGGCCCGCGTCGTGCAGTTGTGGCAGACGCGCCTGCTGCGCTTCACCAAGCTGACGGTGGCCGACGAGATCGAGAACGCGCTGAGCTATTACCAGGCCACATTTCTTGAGCAGATTCCACGCCTGTACCGCGACCTGCAGGACAGTCTGCAGGAATCCGGCGGTAGCGGCAGCGCTGTACCGCCATTTCTGCGCATGGGCCAGTGGATCGGCGGAGACCGTGACGGCAACCCCTTCGTCACCGCCGACACCTTGCGGCTGGCGCTTCGCAGTCAGGCCGATCTGGTGCTGCGCCACCACCTGACCCAGGTGCACCTGCTCGGCGCCGAACTGTCGATGTCGGTCATGCTGGCCGACTTCAGCCCGGAGATGCTGGCGCTCACCGAGCGCTCGCCTGATACCAATGCGCACCGCCAGGACGAACCCTACCGGCGGGCACTCACCGGCATGTACGCGCGGCTGGCAGCCACCCTGCGCGAACTGACAGGCGGCGAAGCAGCCCGCCACGCCGTGGCGCCCCAGGATCCCTATCTGTGTTCCGAGGATTTCCTGTCCGATCTGCGCACCATCGAGGCTTCGCTGCTGGCCAACCACGGCAGCGCATTGGCCCGTGCCCGTCTGCAACCGCTGATCCGCGCGGTCGAGGTGTTCGGTTTCCACCTGGCCACGGTCGACCTGCGCCAAAGCTCAGACAAACATGAGGACGCGGTGGCCGAACTGCTGGCGGTGGCGCGCATCGAAGCCAACTACAGCGCGCTGGACGAGGCAGGCAAGCAGTCCCTGTTGCTGCGCCAGCTCAAGGACGCCCGTCCGCTGCGAGTACCCGACGCCGACTACAGCGCGCACACGCGCAGCGAACTGGCGATCTTCACCACGGCCCGCGAAGGCCGCCGGCGCTACGGTGCACAGGCCATACGGCACGCCATCATCAGCCACACCGAGACCGTCAGCGACCTGCTGGAGGTGCTGCTGCTGCAGAAGGAATGCGGCCTGATGCATGGCCTGCTGGACGAAACCGGCGCGCCCGCCCGGTGCGAGCTGATCGTGGTGCCGCTGTTCGAGACCATCGAAGACCTGCGAAACGCGGCGCCCATCATGCGCGACTACTATGCCCTGCCTGGCATCCGTGCCATGGTGCAAGCCGGTGAGCCGGCGGGCTATTGCGAGCAGGACGTGATGCTGGGCTACTCCGACAGCAACAAGGATGGCGGCATCTTCACCAGCAACTGGGAGCTCTACCGCGCCGAAATCGCCCTGGTGGAACTCTTTGACAGCCTCAACGCCAGCAGCAATCGGACTGCGTCGGAGCGCGGGAGCCCCATCAGGCTGAGGATGTTCCATGGCCGAGGAGGCACCGTCGGACGCGGCGGTGGCCCGAGCTACCAGGCCATCCTGGCCCAACCCCCAGGTACGGTGCGTGGCCAGATCCGTCTGACAGAGCAAGGTGAGGTCATCGGCTCCAAGTACGCCAACCCCGACATCGGTCGGCGGAACCTGGAAACCCTGGTTGCAGCCACGCTCGAAGCCTCGCTGCTGCAACCCACGCGTGAGGCACCGTCGGCCTTCATGGACGCCGCCGACGCCCTCTCGCAGCACAGCATGGCGGCATACCGGGCCCTGGTGTACGAGACGCCCCGGTTTGCCGAGTATTTTTTTGCCGCCACACCGATTCGCGAGATTGCCGAGCTCAACATCGGATCCCGCCCGGCCTCCCGAAAGGCCACACAGCAGATCGAAGACCTGCGCGCCATTCCATGGGGCTTCAGCTGGGGCCAGTGCCGCCTGACCCTGCCGGGCTGGTATGGCTTCGGCTCCGCCGTGGACCGTTTCATCCACGATGCTGGCAAATCGCAGATCGCCCAGCGAAAGCGCCTGCTTCAGCAGATGGCCAGGGAGTGGCCCTTCTTCGCCACCCTGCTATCCAACATGGACATGGTGCTGGCCAAGAGTGATCTCGCGCTGGCCTCCCGGTACGCCGAGCTGGTGCCGGACCGCCGGTTGCGCGAGCGGGTCCACGCGTCCATCGCGGGCGAATGGCAGCGCACGGTCCAGGCCCTGGGCATGATCACCGGCCAGAAGCAACGACTGGCCAACAACGCCGCCCTGCAGCGCTCGATCCGACACCGGTTTCCTTACATCGACCCGCTGCACCACCTGCAGGTCGAGCTCATCCGGCGGCACCGTTCCGGTGTGCGTGACAAAGACCGGGACGATCGGGTCCGCCGGGGTATTCATCTGTCGATCAACGGCATCGCAGCCGGCTTGCGCAACACCGGCTGAACCCCACCGGCCGGGATTTCCCCTCGGCGACGGCGCCCTTCACCCGCCCTACCTACAATTGCGGCGTGAACCATCTTGTCAACGCCGATTTGCACAGCCATTCCGTGGTGTCGGACGGCACACTCACCCCCGAAGCACTCGCGCTGCGGGCCAAGGCCAACGGCGTGGGTCTGTGGTCGCTGACGGACCACGATGAACTGGGTGGGCAGACACAGGCCATCGAAGCGGCCAGCCGCATCGGACTGCCCTACCTCACAGGCACCGAGATTTCGGTCACCTTTGCCGGCGTCACGGTCCACATTGTCGGGCTCGGCATCGACCCGACCCACCCGGAACTCGTAGAGGGTCTGCGGGAGACCCGGGGGGGCCGCCAGGCCCGGGCCCGTGCCATGGCGGACGACCTGGCACGGGTGGGCATCGGTGGTGCCTACGAAGGTGCCCTGCGCTACGTGGACAACCCGGAGCTGATTTCACGCACCCATTTCGCACGGCATCTCGTCGAGACCGCTGTCTGCGGCGACACCCACGAGGTCTTCCGCCGTTACCTGGTTGAAGGCAAACCGGGCTACGTGCCCCACCGGTGGGCCACTCTGCGAGACGCAGTGGGCTGGATTACCGCGGCCGGTGGCGTGGCTGTCATTGCCCATCCGGCCCGCTACCGATTCACCGCCAACGAGGAATACGCCCTGTTCACCGAGTTCTGCCAGCTGGGGGGCCAGGCGGTCGAGGTCGTGACGAGCGCCCACAGCACGGCCGAATACGTCCGGTACGCCGAGTTCTGCCGCGAGTTCGGGCTGGCGGCTTCCCGGGGCAGTGACTTTCACAGCCCCCAGGAAAGCCGCATCGACCTGGGCCAGCTGCCGGACCTGCCCGGTCAGGTCCGACCGGTCTGGGAGCTGCTGGAATCCCGCATTCACTGATGCCCTCCGCTCCGGCAGGCCCGCGCGCGGCGCAGGGCATCGTCTTCATCGTCTGCGCCACCGCCTGCTTTGCGGTGCTGGACACCGGGGTCAAGGTCGTGGGTGCCACCCTCTCGGTGCTGGTCGCCGTCTGGTTTCGCTACCTGTTCCAGGCGGTGTCGGTCACGGTTTTCATGCTGCCCGTGCGAGGACGTGGTCTGCTGCGGACATCGCAACCACGCCGGCAGTTGCTGCGCGGCCTGCTGCTGTTCTCTGTCAGTGCCCTGTCGTTCATCAGCGTGCAGTACATGCCGGTGGGGGAGTTCACCGCCATCGTCATGACCACGCCACTGGTGGTCACGCTGCTGGCCGCCCTGTTTCTGCACGAAAAAGTGAGTGCGCTGCGCTGGCTGCTGGTGGCCGGGGGCTTTGTCGGCGCCCTGCTGGTGGTGCGACCGGGCGGCGGGCTTTTCGGCTGGACGTCCCTGTTGCCCCTGGCCATGGTGCTGGCCTACGCGGTGTTCCAGATCCTGACCAGCCGCATGGCCCGAACCGAAGACCCGATGACCATGCACTTCTACACCGGCTGGGTGGGGGCCCTGGTGGCGACCTTGCTGGTCCCGCTGGTCTGGCAGGCCATACCCGACCTGAAAACCCTGGCCCTGTTGTGCCTGATTGGCCTGATGGGCACGGTGGGACATTTCTTGCTGATCCTGGCCTTTGCGCGCGCGCCCGCGTCGACACTG
>SBFU01000359.1 GCA_006227785.1 Burkholderiales bacterium | reverse complement strand
GCACCATGGCCAGTGCGCTGGCGATGCCGCTGGCGGCCATCAGCCAGGCGGCCTGGGTGGCGCCCATGCCCAGGCTGGTGCCCAGCGTGGGCAGCAGGGACGACACGCCCGCCTCGAAGAACCCGCCCACAAAGCCGATGGCCGGCAACAAGGGATAGGCGCGAAGACAGGACAGAAGCCCGGTCCGAACCGGCGCCGGCGATCCTGCTGGCCGGGCGGAAACCGTACCCGCCCCTGCGGCGTCTGGTGCGACACCCAGGGCCATGACCAGGCCCGATGCGGCCAGCGCCAGCCCGACCCAGGGAACGTGGCTGCCATCGGGCCCCAGCACCACCAGCAGCGCCGGACCGGCAAAAAAGGTCATGCCCACCACGGCTTCGAACCAGCCCACCAGCCGCCCCTTGCTCCCGGCCGATGCGCGGTCGGCCACCATGGCTTCGGCCAGCACCCAGCGAACACCGGAGCTCAGTCCCTCCAGCCGCATCCAGGGAATCCAGCCATGCCCGGGCTCCGTCCCGGCCAGCCCGGCCATGGCCAGCACCGACAGGGTGCAGGCCGCCCACAGCGTGCGCCGCCGCCCCAGCCGCTCGACGATCTCGTGCGTCCAGGGCGACACCAGCAGCACGCCGCCCCAGCTGGCCGCGACGACCAGCCCGGCCACCCAGGCACCTGCCGGCACCGGCTCCAGCTGCAGTTGCACCCAGGGAATGAGCAGGAAGTAGGCCAGCAGCTGCAGCGCGTTGCAGCCCATCAGGGCCAGCACGCCGCCTGCGCGCGGATGGATGGCTGGGTGCGCGGCCATGGGAAGACTCATGGCGTCGCCCGCTGCCCGGTCATCCGTGCCCTCGGTGGTGGGGCGCATAAGGGAATCTGCACGAAATGTCTCCAAATGGATTACGCTGGGGCTTCGAAGCGGGTGTGGCACCCGGCTTTCTGAGTGCCAACGCACTCGAATCTACGGAGTGCCGCCCTGCTGACCCAGTCCCTAAAGTGAGGGGTGCATCCCCACATTGGGGGGCAGACGTTGTTCATGGACCAGCACACAGCCGCCGCAGCCCCGGATGGCCTGCCGACCGAGCAGCCCATGGACCTGCGCGTGCGAACGGAACTGGTCGACCTGCTGTTTGCCGGCTCCCGGGTGGCCGTGGCCACCACCTTCATCGGGCCGGTTCTGGTGGGCTGGCTGTTCTATCCCTTGCTGGGCCGCTGGCTTGCGGTGCTGCCGGCCGTGGGCATCATGTGTCTTCATGCCGAGCGCGCCTGGTTCATCGTGCGGTTCCAGCGGGCACGCAGGCAGGCCGACTACGTGCCCGAACCCTGGGCCCGGGGCACGCAGTGGCGCCTGGCGGTCATGGGCACGGCCATCAGCCTGTGGGTGCTGGCCATGGTGCTGACCCGTGACAGCGGGGGCATCTTCTACAGTTCCGCGCTGGTGGTGGTGCTGGCCGCTGCCAGCCTGCAGTACAGCGTCTACCCTGGCATGGTCGAGGTCTACCTGACGCCCCTGCTGCTGGGCTGCAGTGCGCAGCTGCTGTGGATCGGCCCCGGCTATGCCGTTCCGGCCTTCTTCATGCTCATGACCTGGCTGACGCTGATCGCCGCCAGCAGGCGCTTTGGCAGGACCATGCGCGGCAACATCGAGCTGCGACTGCGCAACGAGCAGCTCAACCGCCAGCTCCAGGAGCAAAAGGCGGTGGTGGAGGAAGCCAGCGCCGCCAAGACGCGCTTTCTGACCGCGGCCAGCCACGACCTGCGCCAGCCGGTGCAATCCGTCATGTTGCTCAGTGAAGCCCTGCAGGCGCGAACCGAGAGCGCCGGCAACCGCGAACTGCTGGGCAAGCTGCTGACCTCGGTCGACCACTTTGCGCATGCGGTGGACGAGATCATGGACATCGCCCGGCTCGATGCCGGCCATGTGGCGGTGCAGCCGCAGGCGGTTCGGGTGTCCGACCTGCTTCTGCGCCTGGACAGCAGCTACCGCGAGGTGGCCGAGGCCAAGCAGCTGGGCTTTTTCATTCGGCCGCCGGCCGACCCCGCAGTGACTGTCTGGGTGGACCCGGCCCTGGTCTGGCGCATTCTGAGCAACCTGGTGAGCAACGCGATCCGCTACACCCCCACCGGCAATGTGATGGTGGCGGTGCGCAGCGGTTCGGCCGTGACCGGGTCGCAGGGGGCCTCGGTGCCTTCTCTGCGCTTCGAGGTGAGGGATTCGGGCATGGGCATCGAGCCCGATCTGCAGCAGCGGGTGTTCGAAGAGTTTTTCCAGGTCCAGAACCTGCACCGTGACCGCAAGGAAGGCGTCGGTCTCGGCCTGGCGGTGGCGCGCCGGCTGTCCCGGCTCATGGGGCTGACGCTGAGCATGCGCTCGCGGCCGGGCCAAGGCTCGGTGTTCGCCTTGTCGATGCCCTTGAGCCGGCATCCGGCGGCTCCCGAGGTGGTCGAGCTGGCGGACCTGGCGCCCGACCACGGCTTGTGTGTGCTGGTGGTGGACGACGATGGCGAGGCGCTGGAGGCCACCCTGGCCCTGCTTTCCTCCTGGGGCGTGCAGGCCCGGGGCGCCGCCGGTCTTGAAGACGCGCTGGCCTGCCTGACCCAGTGGGTGAACGAAGGCGCCTGTCCCGACGGCCTGTTGAGCGATCATTGGCTGCCCGACGGCCGTTCCAGCAGCGATGTGGACACGCAGGTGCGCCGGCTGCTGCAAGAGCTCCGTCCGGACCGGGCGCCCGAGCTGCGCACCGCCGTGGTCACCGGCGACAGCCGGCCCGAGACGCGCGCGGCGGCCGAAGCCCGTGGATGGACGTTCTGGCAGAAGCCGGTGCGACCGCTGCAGTTGCGCCAGTGGCTGGTGTCCATGGCGCGCCCTGGCCTGCCCGCCCATCCCCAGACCTCCGGTGCGCCCGTGCAACCCGAGAACCGCTGATGAACGAAAAAACCACCCTGATCATTGCCGACGACCACGCGCTCATCCGCATCGGGCTGAGGGCACAGCTGGAGCACCTGGGCGCCTTCCGGCTGCTTGAAGCCTGGGACCAGCCGTCGCTCTACCACCTGATGGAGCGAGAGCCCCGCATCGACCTGATCCTGCTCGACATCATGATGCCCGGTGGCCGCGAGCCCGACTGGGTGGAAACCTTCTGCGCCCGACATGCCGGCCACCGCATCCTGCTGATCACCGGGCTGGCACTGGACGAGGTCACCCGGCGCTTTCGCGCGGTGCCCAACGTCATGGGGGTGGTTGACAAGGGCAGGCCTGCGGTCGAGCTGCGGCAGGCGGTCGATCTCGCCCTGGCCGGGCAGAAGGTCTGGCCGGTCCAGCTGCGGCCCATGCCCGAGCTTGCTGCCGCGCATGCGCGGGCCGCCGTCCTGACCGGGCGTCAGCGCGAGGTGGCTGCCCTGGTGGCCAGTGGCATGAGCAACAAACAGGTGGCCGAGGCGCTGTCGCTGAGCGAGGGCACCGTCAAGAACCACGTCAAGGAGATTTTCCGCACCCTGGGGGTGACCAACCGGACACAGCTGGCGCTGCGCCTGAACCCGGTCGACGCCTGAGCCGCCCCGGCGGGGCGAGCGCCAGGCCGGAGGGCGTGTGGGCGATGTTTGCGAAGTCGCTGCGCGCCGTCCTGGCCTGCTCAGGCAGGGAGATCGGTTGGCAGGGGCTGCAGCAGCCGATCACCCATCTACAGGCGAATCGGTGCGCCCATGCGGGCCAACCGGCTGATGGCTTATGCGAATGTGGGGCGCGTGCCGGTCCAGATGCAGACGATCCGAAAAGTCAGCATCTCGTCGGTCAGCAGCAGATTGCCAGTGGCAATCACCAATTCACGAACTTGAGGATCGCCTGTGGCGTCTGTGATGCCTGTCTGGGCACCGGCGAGCAGCAGCGTGCCCGGACAAAGCACAAGCCTGCGAAGTCGCACAACGGCCAGTCTCGATCGTAAGAGCCGAAGACACAGAACTCGCCTGGGGGGCTCGGTCTGGTCGATCCATTGCAGCCGCATTAACATCCGATGATGACCCACGAAGAACCCACTGACCATGAAGCCTGGCTCAGGCATGGGGTTCTGGTGCTTGAGGATCTGGATCAGCCGAGAGAGTGGTTGGTTGATCTCATTCGTTCACTCTGGCCGGTTCATGTGGACGAGGCGACGACTTTGGAGGGGGCTCGAAGTCTCCTGCGTGTTCGGCAGTACGGGCTGGCCGTCGTCGATTGGACGCTGCCTGATGGTCCGGCAGGTGGGCTTATTGCCGAGATTGCGCGTTGCTGGCCAAAGACGCTGGTGGTCGTGAGCACCATTCACGACGACGACGAAAAGGTCTTCGCAGCGCTCCGGGCTGGTGCTCAGGGCTACATACTGAAGTCGCAATCCGAAGCCCGGGTGAAATCACAGTTGATGGGGCTGGGACGGGGTGAGCCAGCCCTTTCACCGTCGATCGCACAGAAGGTGCTGGCCCATTTTCGACAACCGGCGGTCGCGCCCACAGACGCTGGGGATGAGTTATCTGCGCGCGAAGTGGATGTGCTGCGCCTGGTCAGCAAGGGCTACCGTAACGCAGAAGCCGCACAGCTTCTGGGCCTGAGCCCGCAGACGGTAGGCAGCTACGTGAAGGCGATCTATCGCAAGCTGGGCATCTCCAACCGGGCCGAAGCGGCGATTGAAGCCACCCGACTGGGGTTGACGCGCTGAGCATCCGATAGGCCTGCGGTCTACCCCTGTTCCGGGGTATTCACGCCCTGTCGCCCAAACCTACACTGCCCTCGTTCTGTCACCCTGAGGCCAGGCCTTTGAGCAACGAGCCTCGGCGCTACCCTCGCGTCCGTTGCCACAGGGTGTGTCGTTCAAATCTATTGGAAACATCATGAATAAATTC
>SBFU01000275.1 GCA_006227785.1 Burkholderiales bacterium | reverse complement strand
TGTACTCCACCGATGCCCGGGTTCAGTTCGACCTCGGTGCCATCGCCAAGGGTTGGGCCATTGACCGCGCGCTTGACGCGCTGGCCCGGCAAGGTCACGCGCACGCGGTGGTGAACCTGGGGGGCAATCTGGCCGTCCAAGGCGATGCCGGAGATCGCCCCTGGGAGATTGGCATCCGTGATCCTCTGGGTGGGGGTGTCATCGCCCGCGTTGCCACCCGAGCGCGGGAGGCCGTGGTTACATCGGGCAGCTACGAGCGTTTCAGGTGGGTGGATGACCGCCGTGTCTCCCATATCGTCGATCCCGCTGGTGGTGCACCAGTCGAGGGTTTGCTGAGCGTGACAGTGTTGCATCCATCGGCGACGGTGGCCGACGCCGCTGCCACGGCACTCGTGGTTGCCGGGCCAAAACGCTGGCCTTTTGTGGCAAACCAGATGGGCGTACGCCACGTCCTGGCGCTGCACGACGACGGTCAAGGGTCAATGTCATCAGCAATGGCAGCCAGGCTGCTCCTTCACGATTCACCCTGGTCTTCAAGCGTGAAAGTCGTTACATGACATGCGCAGGCGGGGCTGCTCTGGCACCATGGCTGACCTGCTCAGTCCCGTCTTGAACGCCATCCATGAGTCCTAAGCGTGCGCCCATGTTGACCGGTCCACGTCGGCTGGGCCCGGCCAACACAAAGGATCCGTTCCATCGGCTTGTTGGCACAGAGCACTCGACGATGATGGTGGCGACACACGCGTTGGGACAAATTGATCGTAGCGGAGGCAAAAGCGGGCGCGCACATGTTCGTTGGGGATGGGACTTGAATGGATTTCCCACACAATGGGCCTATGTCTCCCAAATCGATCCCGAGCCTATCTGGTCCTGCATTCACCATCCTGTTGCTGATCGCCCTGATGATGGGCGCCAACCACGTGGCGGCGCGCTTCGCATTCGACAGCGGGGTGTCTGTGGCCACTGCGGTGCTGTTTCGCAGTGGGGTCACGGCCTTGGTGGTGCTGCTCATCCTGCGGATCGCCGGTGTCGGGGTGTCGGTGCCGGCTGCCCAGCGCCGACCCTTGCTGCTGGTCGGCGTGCTGATTTCGGTGCAGAGCCTTTGCCTCTATGCAGCCGTGGCGCGGTTGCCGGTGGCCCTGGCGCTGCTGGCCTTCAACGCCTACCCGTTGTGGACCGCCTTGTGGGCCCGGTTGCTGTACGGGGAGCGGCCTGAGCCCCAGGTGCTGCGCGCCATGCCACTGATCCTGCTGGGGCTGGCCTTTGCGCTGGATGTGTCCGGTGCGGCATCGGGGCTGGGCACCGCAGGCCATTGGGGGCGCATCGGTGCTGGGGTGCTGTTCGCCACGGCCGCCGCGGCCACCTTCGGATGCGCGCTGGTGCTCACGCAGCATGGCACCGCGGGGCTGGACGGGCGGCTGCGCACCGCCAGCACCATGGGCATCGTGGCCATGGTGGCCCTGGCGGTGGTGATGGCTCAGGGGGGTGTGTCGCTGCCGAAGACCACGGTGGGATGGTGGGGGTTGGCGGGTCTGACGGTGCTGTACGGCACGGCCTTCACGGTCATGTTCACCGTGCTGCCCAGGCTGGGCGTGGTCGGCAACTCGGCCATCATGAATGTGGAGCCGATATTTGCCCTGGTGCTGGCCTGGCTGCTGCTGCACCAGAGCATTGCGCCCATGCAGGTGGCGGGTGGCCTGATCGTCGTGGGCACAGTGATGTGGCTGGGCCTGCGGCGCCGATGAAAAAAGGCCCGCACGGGCGGGCCTGAAGTTTCAACAGCGAGGTGATCAGTCTGTGGTGCCGTCGCCGCGGGCTTCCTCCAGCGCGCGCTTGGGGCGCAGGAACTTGCCGATGAACATCGGCAGCACGAAGCCGGCCACGGCCAGGATGAGCAGGCCCAGCGCCAGCGGTGAACCATAGAGAATGGACAGGTCGCCATCGGAGATGGTGAGGGCACGGCGCAGGTTCTTCTCCATCAGTTCGCCCAGCAGCACGCCCAGGATGACCGGCACCATCGGGATGCTCAGCTTGCGGAACACCCAGCCCAGCACGCCGAAGGCGATCATGACCATCAGGTCGAATGTCGAGTTCGTCAGTGCATAGATGCCGATGAAGGAAATCATGGCCACGGCCGGCATCAGGTAGTAGGAGGGGATGCGCAACACGCGGCTGAACAGGCCCACCATCGGTACGTTGAGTGCCAGCAGCATGAAGTTGCCGATGAACAGGGCGGCGATCAGACCCCAGACCAGGTCGGGGCTGTTGGTGAACAGCAGGGGGCCTGGCGTGATGTTCAGTGCCATCAGCATGGCCAGCAACACCGCCGTTGTGCCCGAACCCGGCACACCCAATGCCAGCATGGGCACAAGGGCGCCACCTGCCGCTGCGTTGTTGCCGGCTTCCGGGGCCGCCACGCCGCGCGGATCGCCTTTGCCGAAGTAGCCCTTTTTGCCGACGGCCTTCTTGTCCAGCGAGTAGGCCATGAAGGACCCCAGCGAGGCACCGGCTCCAGGAAGCACCCCGGCCACGAAACCCAGAATGGATCCCCGCGCCATCGATGGCGCCGTCTGCCGGACCATGGACATCGGAGGGATCACCTTGCCGATGTCCGTCACCGCAGCGGTGGTGTGGCTGTGGGCCTTGCCGCGCTCTTCAATGAAGACCAGCACTTCGGACAGGGCGAACATGCCGACGATGGGCAACAGGAAGTCGATGCCATCGTAGAAATGCACGTTGCCGAAGGTGAAGCGGGGCACCCCCGTCTGCCCGTCCACACCCACAAAGGCCAGGGCCAGACCCAGCGCCGCGGCGAAGGCGGCCTTGGCCTGGTTGGAGCTGGTGATACCACCGAGTGTGGCGAAGGCCAGCACGAACATGGCGAAGTACTCGGCAGGGCCGAACAATAGGGCGACATCCACCAGCTGGGGGGCCAGGAAAACCAGGCCCCAGGTGGCGACGAAAGCGCCCACGAAGGAGGCGATGCCCGAGATGGACAGGGCTTCTCCGGCCTTGCCCTGGCGCGCCATCGGGTAGCCGTCCAGGCAGGTCATCATGGCCGGCTCGTCCCCCGGTATGTTGAGCAGGATGGAGGAGATGCGGCCGCCGTACATGGCGCCGTAATACACGCTGACCAGCAGGATGAGCGCGGGGGTGGCGCCCAGTCCCATGCTGAAAACCACGGGAATGAGGATGGCCACGCCGTTCGAAGGGCCGAGTCCGGGCAGGGCGCCGATGAGGGTGCCCAGGAAACAGCCGACCAGCGCCAGCAGCAGGTTTTCCCAGGTCAGGGCGACGGCAAAACCGCCGGCCAGGGCTTGCAAGGTGTCCATGGAGGGTTTCCTTTGTGCGGGTTCAGAAGCCCCAGGGACCGCGGGCGAGGTTCAGTCCCAGCACGTGCTGGAACAGGGCATAAACGCCCAGCGCGATCAGAACGCCGCCCTGCACGCTCTGCCTGGCGCTGGCGCCCAGGCGCCAGCAAAGGAAGGCGGTGACGAACATGGTGGCGACCACGAAGCCGACCACAGGCAGCAACTGCGCGTAGGCCACCAGCACGCCCACGGTGGCCACCAGCTCGGCCATTTTGCGAAGGTCGGGCCACTCGGGATTGGCATCGGGCTTGATCATCAGGGCCACGGCGGCCAGGGCCATGACCGCCGCGATCACCAGTGGAAAGGCCTTTGGACCGAGGGGGTCCTGGATGAAACTTTCTTCGATGAGGGTGGTGGCCCACATCATCAGGAACGACACCGTCAGGACGATGCCGCCAAAGATTCGGTCGCTCATGGCGATCTCCCGGGAACAAGGGGAAAGCAGGGCCTGCCCCACAGGGCAGGCCGGTGGGGCAGCGGCTTACTTGATGATGCCGATCTCGCGGGAGAGCGCCTGGATCTCGTTGACCGAGTCACGCACGTACTTCTGGAATGCCTCGCCACGCAGGTTCAGTGGTGCCATGCCCTGGTTGGCCATGACACTCTTCCACTCCTTGGAGTCGTACACTGTGCCCAGGCTCTTGACCCAGAAGTTGTAGGCCTCGTCGCTCATCTTGCCCGGAGCGTAGAAGCCGCGCCAGTTGGCTCCGACGACATCCAGACCCTGCTCCTTGGCAGTCGGGAACTTGCCGAACTCACCGCTCAGGCGCTCGGGTGCCAGCACGGCCAGGACCTTGATCTTGCCGGCGTCGACAAAGCCCTTGGCTTCTGAAATGTCTCCGGTGAAGGCTTGCACCTTGCCCGCCAGCAACTGGGTCACGGCTTCGCCACCGCCGTCGAAGGCCACGTACTTCATGCCGCGCAGGTTGGTGATGCCCGAATTCTTGGCGGCCATCAGCACCTTCAGGTGATCCCAGCCACCCACAGCAGAGCCGCCGGCGAACGCGACCGAGGAGGGGTCTGCCTTGACCTTGGCCATCAGTTCAGGCAGGGTCTTGATGGGCGAGTCGGCGGAGACCGCCACCATGCCGTAGTCGGCGCCGACCGCCGCGACCCAGCGCACCTGGTCCATGGTGTTGCCAGGGTAGGCGTTCTGGCCCAGTCGGGACGCGGTGGCCGTGGAGGCGGCGATGATGAGGCTGTTCTCCGCGCTGCGCTTGGCCACCACCTCGGCGTAGGCAGCGCCACCACCACCACCGGGTTTGTTGATCACCTGCATCGAGCCGGGGATCAGCTTGAGGTCCTGCAGCGTCTTGCCCACCATGCGGCAGGTCATGTCCCAGCCGCCGCCTGCGCCGGCCGGTGCAATGCACTCGGTGTTGCCCGGCTGGAACGCCAGTGCCGGCGTGGATGCGGCAGCCGCAAACAGGGCCAGGGGAGCGGCCCAGCGGGCCAGGGAGGTCAGTTGCTTCATCGTCGTCTCCGATCATTGCCGCTGTGCGGCGC
>SBFU01000174.1 GCA_006227785.1 Burkholderiales bacterium | reverse complement strand
CAACGTCAACGGCGGCGCCATCGCCATGGGCCACCCGCTGGGCGCTACCGGCGCCATGATCCTCAACACCCTGGTCGACGAGCTGCACCGCACGGGCAAGCGCTACGGCCTCGCCACCCTGTGTGTCGGTGGTGGCATGGGCATTGCAACAGTCATCGAAAGGGTCTGACGACCCACCCCCGCGCCGCGCTTCGCGCGTCACCCCCTACAAGGGGGCAACACCAGCGGCCCGGCAAAGCCGGTTCCGCGGTGTTTCTGGAAAAGCACCCGTGGAGAATCAAATGATCACCCCAACCATCCGCTACGAGCTCGCCAACGGCATCGCCACCATCACCTTCGACGAACAAGGTTCGCCGGTCAACACCATGTGCCTGCAGTGGCAGGATGACCTGGACGCCGTCGCAGCCCAGGTGGCCAAGGACAAGGCACAGATCAAGGGCATCGTGCTCGCGTCGGCCAAGAGCACCTTCTTCGCCGGTGCCGACCTCAAGGGCGTAATGCGATCGACGCAGGCCGATGGCCCGCGGGTGTTCCGCGAAATCGAACGCATCAAGAAGAATTTCCGCACCATCGAGACGCAGGGCGTGCCGGTGGTGTCCTGCCTGAATGGTGCCGCCCTTGGCGGCGGCTGGGAGGTGGCGCTGGTGGGTCACCACCGCATTGCCGTCAACAACCCCAAGATCCAGTTCGGCCTGCCGGAAATCACGTTGGGGCTGATTCCCGGTGGCGGCGGCATCACCAAGATGACGCGCGTGCTCGGCCTGATGGCGGCCCAGCCCTACATCCTGGAAAGCCGGCTCTTCGGACCCGAGGAGGCGATGAAGATCGGCGTGGTGCACGAACTGGTCTCCACCGCCGATGAGCTGATGCCGCGCGCGCTGGCCTTCATTGAGTCCGCCCAGGGCAAGCCCGAGGCCTGCACCCACGTCTGGGACCGCAAGGACTACAAGATGCCTGGTGGCACGCCGAGCAACCCCAAGATCGCCGGCATGCTCAGCGTGGCGCCCGCGGTACTGAAACAGAAGACGCGCGGCCTCTACCCTGCCCCGGAGGCCGCCTTGGCCGCCATGGTCGAAGGCGCCATGGTCGACTTTGACACCGCCATGCGCGTCGAGAGCCGCTACCTGGCCAGCCTGATGGTCGGGCCGGTGGCGCGCAACATGATCAACACCTTCTTCTTCAACATGAACGCCATCAAGGGCGGTCAGTCGCGCCCCAAGGACGTTCCGAAGTACCGTCCCCAGAAGGTGGGCATCCTGGGTGCCGGCATGATGGGCGCGGGCATCGCCTACGCACAGGCCTCCAGGGGCATTGCCACGGTGCTCAAGGATGTGAGTGTGGAGATGGCGGAGAAAGGCAGGTCCTATACCACCCGGCTGACCCAGAAGCGGGTCGACAAGGGCCAGATGAGCGCCGAGAAGCAGCAGGGCATCCTGAGCCTGATCACGCCCACCGCCAGCGCCGCCGATCTCAAGGGCTGCGACCTGATCATCGAAGCCGTGTTCGAGCAGCGCGAACTCAAGGCCGTGGTGACCAAGGAGGCCGAACCCATGCTGGCCGAAGGCGGCTTCTTCGCCAGCAACACCTCGACGCTGCCCATCTCCGGCCTCGCGCAGGCCAGCCGCGATGCGAAGAAGTTCGTCGGCATCCACTTCTTCAGCCCGGTGGACAAGATGAAGCTGGTCGAGATCATCCGCGGCAAAGACACCGACGACGAGACCATCGCCCGCGCCTACGACTACGTGCAGGCACTGGGCAAGCTGCCCATCGTGGTGAACGACTCGCGCGGCTTCTACACCAGCCGCACCTTCGGCACCTTCGTGATGGAGGGCGCGGCCATGCTGGGCGAAGGCATCCCGGCGCCGGTGATCGAAAACGCGGCCATGCAGGCCGGCATGCCGGTCGGACCACTGGCCGTGCTCGACGAAACCGCGCTCAGCCTGTCGGTGCACGTGCTGGAACAGACCCGCGCCGATTTCCAGAAGGAAGGCCGGCAGTATGTCGCCACCCCGGGCGAGACATTGGTGGAACGCATGGTCAAACAGCACAACCGGGCCGGCCGTGCCGCCGGTGGTGGCTTCTACGACTACCCCGAAGGCCAGAAGAAAGTGCTGTGGCCCCAGCTCAAGACCTTGTTCGAAAAGCCCGAAACCCCATGGGACCTGCAAGACGTCAAGGACCGCCTGCTCTACCGCCAGGCTGTCGAAACGGCGCGTTGTCTGGCCGAGGGCGTGCTGACCAGCGTGCACGACGGCAACATCGGATCGATCTTCGGCATCGGCTTCCCCGCGTGGACGGGCGGTGCCTTGCAGTTCATCTACGGCATGGGCCTGGACGCTTTCGAGGAGCGCTGCGCACAGCTGGCGTCCCGCTACGGTCAGGGATTCGCCCTGGGTGACGCGGTAAAGTCCAGCCTTCGCCAGCACCAACCCCAGTATTGATCCATGAAACGTCTCGAAGGCAAAGTCAGCATCATCACCGGCGCGGCCCAGGGCATCGGCCTGGCCACCGCCCTGAAGTTCGCCCGTGAGGGAGCCACCGTCATCGTGTGCGACATCAGGCAGGCGTCCGTCGACGAGGCGGTCAAACAATGCCAGGCCGAAGGCGCCACCGCGGTCGGCCACGTCATGGATGTGACGCAGCGCGACATGGTCGATGCCGTGGTGGCCCAGGTCAAGGAACGCTTTGGCCGCATCGACGTGCTGGTCAACAACGCCGGCATCACCCAGGACGCACGGCTGCAGAAGATGACACTGGAGCAGTTCGACCAGGTGATCGATGTCAACCTGCGCGGCGTCTTTCATTGCGCGCAGGCGGTGGCCGACATCATGGTGGCCCAGGGCGGTGGTGTGATCCTCAACGCCTCCAGCGTGGTCGGCATCTATGGCAATTTCGGCCAGACCAACTACGCCGCCACCAAGTTTGGCGTGATCGGTTTCACCAAGACCTGGAGCCGTGAGCTCGGACCGAAAGGTGTGCGCGTCAATGCGGTGGCGCCGGGATTCATCCAGACCCCGATCCTGGGCACCATCCCACAGAAGGTGATCGAGGACATGGAACACCGTGTCCCCCTGCGCCGCCTGGGCCAGCCGGAGGAAATCGCCAACGCCTACGCCTTCCTGGCCAGCGACGAGGCCAGCTACGTCAACGGTGCGGTGCTGGAGGTCTCGGGTGGCATGACGGTGTGAGGCGCCGTTGGCGCCGCGGCAGGCAGGGCAGCAGGCCCGTCGCGGCAACCGGTCAGTGGTTGGGCAAGTTGGGGTAGCGCACGTACTCGACGAGTTCCTGCACGCGGGCACTCGGTGGAGGGGTGACCAGGCTCACCAGAATGATGACCGCAAAGCCCAGCGGCACGCCGAAGATGCCGGCCGAGATGGGCTGGATGCCCCACCAGAGGCTGACCGGCGACGTCACTCCGAACATCTCCCGCAACCAGGGCTGGTTCATCACCATGTAGTAGAACGTGATGGCCAGACCTGCCAGCATGCCCAGTGCAGCCGCCGGACCGGTGGCACGCTTCCAGAAGATACCCAGCACCAGGGCCGGGAAAAAGGCCGCCGCCGCGAACGAAAAGGCCGCCGACACCAGAAACAGGATGTCGGCCGGCTTCTGTGCCGCCACATAGGCCGCCATCAGGGCAACCACCAGCAGGATCACCTTGGAGATCGTGACGCGTCGCGCTGTCGAGGCATTGGGGTCCAGCATCTTGTAGTACATGTCGTGCGAGAGCGCGTTGGCGATCGTGAGCAGCAGGCCATCGGCCGTGGACAGCGCGGCGGCCAGTCCGCCGGCGGCGACCAGACCGGCAATCACATAGGGCAGCCCACCGATTTCGGCGGTCGCCAGCACAATGATGTCGCCACCGATGCTCATTTCGTTGAGTTGCAGAACGCCATCGCCATTGATGTCGGTGATCGACATCAGTGAGGGGTCGACCCGGTTCCAGGAGGCCACCCACTGGGGCAACTGGTCGATCGGGGTCCCGATCAGCACATGGAACACCTCGTACTTGACCAGCACGGCCAGCGCCGGTGCCGTGAAGTACAGCAGGAAAATGAAGAACAGCGACCAGGTGACCGATTCGCGCGCCTCGCGCACGCTGGGCACCGTGTAGTAGCGCATCAGGATGTGAGGCAGCGCTGCGGTCCCGATCATCAGGCAGAAGATCAGGGCCATGAAATTGATCCTGGAGGTGTGAAATTCGGCCTGCTCGCGTTCGGTGCCCTTCGGATCGCCGGCAAACTGCTGGGCGTGTGGCGCCATGCCGTTCAGGGGTTTGGCCTTGACCTCCGCCTCCGCCCGGGCCGCTGCCCAGGTCTTGCGAGCCGAAGCCTCATCCCGCGGCAAGGCAGAAACGGCTTTTTCCGCTGCGGCAATGACCGAAGGCGC
This sequence comes from Burkholderiales bacterium, assembly GCA_006227785.1. Lineage (GTDB taxonomy): Bacteria > Pseudomonadota > Gammaproteobacteria > Burkholderiales > Burkholderiaceae_C > Hydrogenophaga. The sequence continues at coordinate 8,397 of SBFU01000174.1, read as the reverse complement.
AGCGCCCTCAGCCCGCAGATCGGACAGCCTGGCTTCGGCCGCCGCCTTGTCGGCCACCAGCGCAGCCGCCGGATCCTTCAGCTTGGCAGCCAGCTCCCGCTCACGCTCACGGTAGATCGCGCGCACCTCCAGCTCCTTCGGGTCGTGCGTCAGCAGGCGCTCCTTGGCAGTCACTTTTTCCAGCTGATAGCCGTAGACCGCCTGCGGCACTGGAACCCCGGTCTGCTTGACCGAGAGCCAGACCACCGGAATCAGGTAGGCGATGATGAGCACGATGTACTGGGCGACCTGGGTCCAGGTCACGGCCCGCATGCCGCCCAGGAAGGAGCACACCAGAATGCCGCCCAGGCCCAGGAACACACCCAGTTCGAACGCCACACCGGTCAGCCGCGAGGTGATCAGGCCGACGCCGTAGATCTGCGCCACCACATAGGTGAACGAGCACAGGATGGCGGCAAAAATGCCGATCAGCCGCGGCAGGTTGCCACCGTAGCGCTCGCCCAGGAAGTCGGGAATGGTGAACTGGCCGAACTTGCGCAGGTAAGGTGCCAGCAAGAGCGCCACCAGACAGTATCCGCCCGTCCAGCCCATGATGAAGGCCAGTCCGCTGTAGCCCTGCAGGTACAGCGTGCCCGCCATTCCGATGAAAGAGGCGGCCGACATCCAGTCGGCACCTGTGGCCATGCCGTTGTAGACCGCCGGCACGCGTCGGCCGGCCACATAGTATTCGGTGGCATCGGTGGTGCGGCTCATGATGCCGATGCCGGCGTAGAGACCAATGGTGGCGAGCAGAAAGATGAAGCCGATCCAGTCGCGGGGCAGTCCGGCCTGCTCCAGCACGGCCAGGGCCAGCACAAACAGGAAAAACCCGCCCGTGTACCAGAGGTACACCTTGTTGAGCTGCTTGCGAAAGGCCTGCCGGGCTTCGCGTTGCCCGGCCTGTCCGGCTGTGTCCTGAGGTCCGGCCACGCCTTCAGCTCCAGAACGCGACAGCACTGCCGCTGTCACCGGACCGGTCGCCCGTGCCAGCAAGGCCCCAGGTCGACCCACCCGGATCCGTAGTGTGAAGCGTGCTGCCATCGCAGCGGTATGGTTCGAGCCCGAGCCTCATGGCAGAAACGCGCTTTTCTTGTGGTTCATGAAGGACCGCCATGGCCGATGCGTCCCATCCCTCTAGCTTACCGCCAACACAGCGGGTGAAGACGCTCAACATGACGCAGATCAATGCAGTCAAGGGTTTACCCCGTGGTCCCCGGGCCGGGGTGTAGCATTGTGCTGATCGACTTCTGCCTTCCTGCCCATGCACACGCCATCTGCCCAGTTTGACCCCGCCCGCCTGACCCAGGCCATCCGGAACCACCACTGGCTGGGTCGGCTGTCTGCCGCCCATCAGCAGCGCCTGGCCGAGCAGTTGCCAACCGACATCCAGCCGGCGGGCAGCCAGCGCGAGGCCGCGTCCGGGGTGGGGCATATCCACTGGCTGGTCGAAGGCCGGGTCGACCTGCTCAACGGGTCAGGCGAAGTGGTGATTCCCCTGCAAGCGGGCGACTGGTTTGATGGCGCCAGTGCCGAAGGGCTGGATGCGGTCGTGGGCCTGGCCGTCACCGACAGCGTCTGGGCCGTTCTCGATACCGAGACGCTGAGCAGCATCGGGGCCGAGTTGCCCTTGCTGGCCCACCTGTTCAACAGCCAATCGACCCGCAGCAGCACCCAGACCAGGTCCAGCCCGACCACCGATCCGGCGCTCAATCTGATGACGACCCCGGTGCGGGCACTCATCAAGCGCCCGCCCATCACGCTGCCACCCCAGACCACCATCAAGGAAGCCGCCGCGGTGATGCGAGACAAGCGTGTCTCTTCCGTCCTGATCGTCGAGCAGGATCACCTGTTCGGACTGATCACGGACCGCGATCTGCGCAACCGCGTGATTGCAGCGGGCATGGACACCGGCCGTCCCATCATGGACATCGCCACCCTGGCGCCGATGAGCATCGATGTGCAGAACCCGGCTTTTGACGCCTTGCTGCTGATGGCGCGACACAACATCCACCACGTGCCGGTGCTGGACGGGCAACGCATCGCCGGCATGATCACGGCCACCGACCTGACCGAGCAGCACAGCACGTCGGCGGTCTATCTGGCGGGTGAAATCTACAAGCAGTCGGGCGTGGAAGGACTGCAGGCCGCCGCGGCCAAGATCAAGCGCCTGCAGCAGAACCTGGCTGGTGCAGAAGCATCGGCCTACAGCACCGGCCACATCATCACCGCCATCACCGACGCCATCACCAGCCGCCTGCTGCAACTGGCCGAGCTCCGGCTGGGGCCTCCGCCGGTCGACTACGTCTGGGTCGCCGCCGGTTCACAGGCTCGCAACGAGCAGACCGCCAAATCCGACCAGGACAATTGCCTGGTGCTGGATGACCGCTTCGACGAAGCCACCCATGGCGCCTATTTCCGCGAGCTGGCCCAGTTTGTGTGCGACGGTCTCGACGCCTGCGGCTACATCTATTGCCCGGGCGAGATGATGGCCATGACCGACACCTGGCGCCAGCCGCGGCGCCGCTGGGCCGAGTACTTTGCCCGCTGGACCGGGCAGCCGGACCCCAAGGCGCTGATGCTCACCTGCGTGTTCTTCGACCTGCGTGCGGTGTACGGCAGGCACGAGTTGCTGGACGGCTTGCGCGCCGATGTGTTGAACCGGACCAAGGGCAACAGCATCTTCCTGGCCCACATGGTGGGCAATGCCCTGACACACACGCCCCCGCTGGGCATGTTCAAGGGAATCAGTACCATCCGCAGCGGTGAGCACAAGGGCAAGATCGACCTCAAGCACACCGGCATCGTCCCCATCGTGGACCTGGCGCGCGTCTATGCGCTCGCCGGCGGCGATACGGCGGTGAACACGCACGACCGACTGACCAGCGCGGCCGCCGGAGGCGCCATCAGCGAACAGAGCGCACGCGACCTGCGCGACGCCCTGGAGTTCCTGGCCTTTACCCGCATCCAGCACCAGGCGCGCCAGATCCGCTCAGGCCAGGCGCCCGACAATTTCATGGATCCTGACGACATATCCAACTTCGAACGCACCCAGCTCAAGGATGCCTTCCAGGTTGTCCAGTCCCTCCAGTCGGTGCTGGGTCAGCGCTACAAGATGTGAACTGACAGGCCGGCAGGGTCAGTACTTCAACCGCGCGTAGAAGGTCTTCTGCGCGGCTTCCCGCGCCTGCCCCAGGGTGTGAATCCCCTTTTCCGCCAGCAGCGGAATGAGCTTGATCAGCACCTCGGCGGTCACCATGGCGTCGCCCATGGCGGTGTGGCGGCCAATGATGGTGACATTGAAGCGCTCGGCAATCGCCTCCAGCCGGTGTGAATCCTGATTGGGGTGCACCACCGCCGACAGCAGCAGGGTGTCCAGCACCGGGTGGTCAAAAACGATGCCGGTCTTCTTCTCCTGGATCTGGAGAAAGCGCATGTCGAACGCCGCGTTGTGCGCCACCAGCACGGTGTCCTGCGCAAACGCGTGGAAGGCCGGCAGCACATCCTCGATCACCGGCTGTCCCACCACCATCTCGGGCTGGATGCCATGGATCGGGATGGACGCAGCCGGAATCGGTCGCCGCGGATCCACCAATTGCTCGAAGCACTCCTGGCGCAACAGCTTGCCGTTGACGATGCGTGTGGCTCCGATCTGGATGATCTCGTCGCCATCCGAGGGGTTGAGGCCGGTGGTTTCGGTGTCAAACACCGTGTAGACCAGATCCGACAGCTTGCGGTCATCCAGGCTGCGCGTCTGTTCGGTGATCTTGAACAGGTCGAAGTCGTAGTACTCGGGACGGCTTTCGTTGCGCACGAAGGTGGCGGCATCGGCCTGTTCCTGCGGGTTGGCCAGCGGCAAGAGGAAGCGGAAAAAAGCCTGGTGGCTGGCGCGGTCCCTCTCAAACCAGAACGCGCCGCCGTGCCGCTCGACCACATCACGAACCGTCAGGCGCAAGGTCTCGTTGCCCACCTTCATCGCGTCCATTTCCCAGCTCATCACGGTTTCCGTGCTCATGGCCTGGCCCGACCAGACCAGGTCAAGCTGGGCCTTGCCGGCGCTTCCGCTGGCCGGCGACAGGCGCAGCTGCACAAAGCGGACCTGAAATTCGTCCGACAGGCGCCCGGCCAGATAGACCAGGGCCTGCATCAGCGTGAAGCTCTCGACCTTGAGCCACAGTGCGGCATCGACATCCACAGGCGAAGCCGGCAGGCCGGTCATGGTCTCTATGCGACGGATGGCTGCGCCGACCAGGTCCGAACCCAGCATTTCCTCCAGCGGCCAACGCGTCTTGAGGCTGCTGGCCGAGTTGCTCTCGACGTCCTGGATCCGCTGACCCAGGACGCGGGTCTCATCTCGGATCACCCCCAGAAAGCGCTCCCTCATCGCAGGCTCGATGTCAGGGTAGTCGAGCATGTCCAGTGCCGCCTGCATGTTGGCCAGGGCCGCCCTGCTGCGTTCCGTCAGCGTGTGCAACACCTGATCGCGGGCCGACTCGTCCTCGAAATCACGGGTGATGTTGTCGAGCATGAGCACAAAGCCCGTCAGTTCGGCCCGGTCGGCGGCCGCTTCGGCCAACTGCGCCTGCACCGAGCGCACCGGTGCCATCTGCACCCTCAGCAGCTGACCCGCTGCGGTGCTGGTCACGAACTGTGCCGAAGGCTGGGCGGCACCCCGCAACATGCGCTGCTGGATGTTGTCCAGCGCATGCGCCACCAGCTTGCGGTCAAACACGGCATAGATCGAGCGCCCGAGGCCGATCAGCTCGGCACCGCCCGCCACGCCAGGTGCCTGAGACAAGGCCTTGAACTGCATGCGGGCGCGGTTGTTGTAGAGCAGGATGCGGCCATCGAGGTTGCAGACCACCACACTCTGGGTCAGCTCAGACATGAGCGCGGCCAGTCGGCTTTTCTCCTGTTCGATGCCCTGGGCAGCAGCCCGCACCTTGTCGTCCATCTGCCGACGCAGCTCCTCGCGCTGCCCCACCAGCTGGTTGAACAGGTCGGTGAGCACCTTGGTCTCGACATTGCCCTTGGGCTTGAGCTCGCGGACCACATCGGTGCGCAGCAGCACCTGGGCCTCTTCGGCCAGCTGCACCGAGGGTGTGACCCAGTGATCGAACCATCGCTTGAGCGCCCAGGCAATGGCCGCCATACCGCCACCCCAGGTCAATGAGATCAGCAGCCACCGGTCGCCCAGCAGCTCGGCCACACCCGATCGCGCGGCCGGCTCCAGTGTCGAGCCGACCAGGGCAAAGGTCAGCAGCAGCCAGCCGATGGACAGGATGGCGGCCACCCCCAGCAGCCACCACAGGCGGCGGTCGGTCCTCTGTTGCCCGCTCATGGCCATACCCTCCGTGCGGCCGTCATGCGGCCTCACCCAGCATGTCGCGCACCTTCTGCACCAGCTCCTTGGTCGAGAAAGGCTTGGTCATGTAGGCATTGGCACCCAGCGCCAGACCCTTGGCCACATCGGTATCCCGGCCCTTGGCGGTGAGCATCAGGATCAGCGTGTCGCGCAGGGACTCGCTGGCCCGCACCTCGTGGCAGACGTCAAAGCCGGTCTTCACGGGCATCATCACATCCAGCAGCACCAGCGCCGGCCGCTCCTTTTCGATGGCCGCCAAGGCTTCCTGCCCGTCCCTGGCCACGACCACCTCGTAGCCTTCGCGCTTCATCAGGAACTCCAGCGAAATCAGGATGTTCGGCTCGTCATCGGCGATCAGGATTTTCTTGCTCATGGGTCTGTTCTCCTCTTGTCTCTGTCATCTTCAACGGGTTCCCACGGCAGCGAGAAACCAAAACACGCGCCCTGGCCTGGCACGGAGTCCAACCACAGATCGCCGCCAAAATGGTTGACGATCTGGCGACTGATGGGCAGGCCCAGACCCGTTCCGCCAGGACGGTAGTGGTGGTCGCCCGACACCTGGCGAAAGCGTTCGAACACCATGGCGTGCTGGTCCGCAGCGATGCCCGGTCCGTTGTCCTGCACTTCCACGCGCACACCGCCTGCATCGTGTCGCAGCCGCACCGACACCACCCCGCTCCCCCTGGGTGCGTATTTCGCGGCGTTGGACAGCAGGTTCAACACCACCTGGGTGATGCGGTCGGCATCCGCACGCACGGGGCGTCCCGGTGCTTGCAGGTCCAGCTCCGTGCGCACCCCCCCTTCCCGAAAGGTTTCGGCCATGGTGCTGACCGCCTGCTCCAGCAACTCCTTCATGTCGATGTCGTCCGTGTGCCATTCGGCATGGCCGGCCTCGATCTTGGCCATGTCCAGAACCTGGTTCACCAGCCGGCTCAGCCGCTCGGTCTCCGTGACGATGATGCCCAGAAACTGCTGGCGTTGCTCCGTCGCCATGTCAGGATCATCCCGCATCAGTTCGGAAAAGGCCCTGATCGAGGTCAAGGGCGTGCGCAGTTCGTGGGTCACCGACGACATGAAGTCGTCCTTGAGACGGTCCAGGCTCTTGAGCTGGTCGTTGGCCTGGCGCAGTTCGGCTGTGGCCCGTTCCAGCGAATGGGACTTTTCTTCCAGCGCATGCGAGTAGGCCCGCAACTGCGAGGCCTCGTCCAGGATGCGCATCACGTCGTCGATGTCCAGCGGTTCTTCCTCCACCACCGAGGCCACCATCACCCGCGCCGAGGCGCTGCCGATGGCCCCTGCCAGCTGGGTTTCCACAAATTGCACCAGCCGCGCATCGGCAGGAATCTGGTCCACACCGCCGACGCCCACGCGCCGCGCATAGTCGGCAAACAGCCGCCGGGCCTGCTCCACGCCCAGGAAACGACCGGCCAGCGGCAGCAGGGCCGATACCTGGGCCTTGCCTTGCCAGAACACCGGGCGCGAGGACGCCGTGCGGTTGAAAACGTCGACGAACAGCAAGGCCTGACTGGTCTCGCTGGCCGTCGGCGAGCGCCAGAGTGACACGCCCACATAGGCACCGATGTTCCCCAGCAGGCTCCAGAACAGAGAGTGCGTGAGGTTGTCCAGGCCGGACAGGCCCAACAGGGCCTCCGGCCTGAGCAGGCTCCAGCCCAGCAGACCGTGCTCCAGAAAGTCGGCATCCAGCAGCCAGCCGGATTTGGCCAGCGAGGGGAGCATCAGCGTGTACGCCCAGAGGGCAAAGCCCAGCAGCAGGCCAGCCAGCGCCCCGCGTTGCGTTCCGCCTTTCCAGTACATGCCCCCCAGCAGCGCTGGCGCAAACTGGGCCACCGCGGCAAAACTGATCAGGCCGATGCTCACCAGGGCATACGCTTCACCGGCCAGGTGGAAGTACAGGTAACCCAGCAGCAGAATGCCCAGAATGGCGAAACGGCGAATGGCCAGCAACAGACCGGTGAGGTCGCCGCTGGCCCTCGCGCCGAAGCGACGCATGCGCAGCAACCAGGGCATGACCAGGTCGTTGCACACCATGGTCGAGACCGCGATGGCCTCCACGATCACCATGCCGGTGGCGGCCGACAAGCCTCCGACGAAAGCGAACAGCGCCAGCAAGGTGTAGCCCTGCGACAACGGCAGCGACAGGACAAAGGTCTCGGGATCCATGGCACCGGTGCCGAAATGCAGCAGCCCTCCCATGGCGATCGGCAGCACGAACAGGTTGATCAGAAAAAGGTACAAGGGGAACACCCAGACGGCACGCCGCAGGTGTCGTTCGTCCACGTTTTCCACCACCATCACCTGGAACTGTCGCGGCAGAAAGATCACCGACAACATGGCCAGCAGGATCAGTCCGAACCACTGGGCGTAGGCAAAAGGCTGGCCCTGACCGAACTGCAGCAGGCGTTGCAGTTCGGGCCTTTCCCAGGCCTGTGCGAAGATTTCGGACGGACTGCTGAACAAGCCGAAGCTGACGAACAGTCCGACCGCCAGGAAGGCCATCAGCTTGATCACCGACTCGAAGGCGATGGCTGCCACCATGCCCTCGTGCCGCTCGGTGCTGTCCAGATGGCGGGCGCCAAAAACCATGGTGAAGCCGGCCAGGGCCAAGGCCACGTAAAACGTCCCGTCCTGCCACCATGCCTGGCCGTGGGCCTGGGGTGAACCCAGGGGCGTGGTGAGCAGCGCATAGCCACTGGAGATGGCCTTGAGCTGCAACGCAATGTAGGGCACGATGCCCACCACCGTGATCAGGGTCACCAGACCCGCCAGCGCCGGGCTCTTGCCGTATCGGCTGGCGATGAAATCGGCGATCGAGGTGATGCGGTAGGTCTTGGCGATGCGGATCATCTTGCGCACCACCATCCAGGCCAGGACCATGGCCAGCATGGGGCCCAGGTAAATGGGCAGGAACCAGACCCCTGAACTGGCGGCACGCCCGACGCTGCCAAAGTAGGTCCATGCGGTGCAGTAGACCGCCA
>SBFU01000438.1 GCA_006227785.1 Burkholderiales bacterium | reverse complement strand
TGACCGTTGTGCGGGGTTGACCCCATGCGTCATCCCACAAGTGAGGCAGCGCAAGGGTGACCGGTTCGGGACGTCCCAGGTCGGGTGATGACACCTGGGCCTTCGTGACGGCCCATGCGCCTTCAATGGCCTGGCCCCGTGTCACCCAGGCCAGAAGGCTCAGCACCACGACCAGCAGTGCGGCTGCCCAAGCGTGGGCAGGCCAGGCCGCAACACGTGCCACCCATGACCGGATGCGGATCACAGCAGGCCGCGCTCCTGCGCCGCCCGCACCACCTGAACCCGGCTGTGAACCGAGAGTTTGCGGTACAGGTTCTTGATGTGTGTGCCCACCGTGGCAGGCGAGATGCAAAGGTGATCGGCGATCTCCCGGTTCACGTAACCCTGGGCCACCAGTTGCAGCACTTCGGTTTCACGTTCTGACAGGCTGACAGAATCGCCCTCCAGGGACCGAACACCTTGCCGAGGATCGTTCTCTGTGCGGAACTGCCGCAGGAGCATTCTGGCCAGCAAGGGAGAGATGGGAGCGCCGCCGCGTCGGATCTGCTCGATGGCGTTCAGCAGCTCATCCACGCTGCAGCCCTTGAGCACGTAGCCGGTGGCGCCCGCCTGCAGCGCACCGAGCAGACGGGACTCTTCACCGAACACAGTGAACACCAGCAGTTCGGCGGCAGGACATTGCCGCGCCAACCACTGCAGCAGGTGCTCGCCACGGCCATCAGGCAGGGCCAGATCAACCAGATAGACGTCCGCCGCTGCCGCGACAGCGAGCTGCCGGGCCTGCGACAGCGAGTCGGCGTGTCCGACCAATTGCCACTGCGGCCGCCAGGTCAGGGCTTCACGGACAAAGCGCACGATGGAGGGATCGTCCTCGATGAGGAAGATGCGCATGGATGAATCCGGACTCGCGCCGTCCATTCCGGCGCCCTCTCTTGCTTTGGCCATACCCTGTGGATGCTTGTGCTTGTTGTTGTCCCAGCGCAGGCCACTCCCCGACCCGCCGTGCCTGTGGATTGTCCGCGACCACCGACCCGGATCAGGTCAGGATTCTGGGCGGATTCAACCGCCTGTCGGGCCATCCACCGGGCGACCCGATGGCTCAGGCTGCGTGGTCCAGACCTGCTGCACCCAGCACACGCTCCTTGAGCCGGTGCAATTGGTCGCGCACCTGGGCCGCCTTTTCGAACTCGAGGTTGCGGGCGTGTTCCATCATCAGCTTTTCTAGCCGCTTGATCTCGCGCGCCAGGTCCTTTTCGCTCATGGCTTCGGCCTGTTCGCGCGCTGCCGCCTCGCCGGCCAGGCGGTCGGCCTCGCGCCCCGCCTTCTCGCTGTACACCCCATCGATCAGGTCCTTGATGCGCTTGACCACCCCCTTGGGCGTGATGCCATGGGTGGCATTGAAGTCCAGTTGCCGGGTGCGGCGCCGTTCGGTCTCGTCAATGGCACGCCGCATCGAATCGGTGATGCGGTCAGCGTACAGGATGGCTCGGCCATTGAGGTTGCGCGCCGCGCGGCCGATGGTCTGGATCAGGCTACGCTCGGCGCGCAGAAACCCTTCCTTGTCGGCGTCCAGAATGGCCACCAGCGATACCTCCGGGATGTCCAGACCTTCGCGCAGCAGGTTGATGCCCACCAGCACGTCGAACGCGCCCAGGCGCAAGTCACGGATGATCTCCACACGCTCGACCGTGTCCACATCGCTGTGCAGATAGCGCACCTTGACGCCGTTTTCCGTCAGGTAGTCGGTCAGCTGCTCGGCCATGCGCTTGGTCAGCGTGGTGATGAGCACGCGTTCACCAGCGTCCACCCGAATACGGATTTCCTGCAGCACATCGTCCACCTGGTGGGTGGCCGGACGCACCTCGACCGAGGGATCCACCAGGCCGGTGGGCCGCACCACCTGTTCGACCACCTTGCCAGCGTGCTGCTTCTCGTAGTCGGCCGGCGTGGCCGAGACAAAGATGCACTGGCGCATGCGCGCCTCGAACTCCTCGAATTTCAGCGGCCGGTTGTCCAGCGCGCTCGGCAGACGGAAGCCGTACTCGACCAGCGTGGTCTTGCGCTGGCGGTCGCCGTTGTACATGGCGTTGAGCTGGCCGATCATCTGGTGGCTCTCGTCCAGGAACATGATGGCGTCGCGCGGCAGGTAGTCGGTCAGCGTGGCCGGCGGTTCGCCGGGCAGGCTGCCGGCCAGGTGGCGCGAGTAGTTCTCGATGCCCTTGCAGTGCCCCACCTCGCTGAGCATTTCCAGGTCGAAGCGGGTGCGCTGCTCCAGCCGCTGGGCCTCGACCAGCTTGCCCATGCCGACCAGTTCCTTCAGGCGCTGATCCAGCTCGGCCTTGATGGACTCGACCGCGTTCAGCACCTGTTCACGCGGTGTCACGTAGTGGCTGCTGGGGAAAACCGTGAAGCGCGGGATTTTCTGCCGCACCCGGCCGGTCAGCGGGTCGAACAGCTGCAGGCTCTCGATCTCGTCGTCGAACAGCTCGATGCGGATCGCCATCTCGGAGTGTTCCGCCGGAAACACGTCGATGGTGTCGCCGCGCACGCGGAACTTGCCACGACTGAAGTCCTGCTCGTTGCGGGCGTACTGCATGCGCACCAGTTGGGCGATCAGGTCACGCTGGCCGGCCTTGTCCCCCACGCGCAGGGTCATGACCATCTGGTGATAGCTCTCGGGCTTGCCGATGCCGTAAATGGCCGAGACGGTGGCCACGATCACCACATCGCGCCGCTCGAGGATGCTCTTGGTGCAGGAGAGCCGCATCTGCTCGATGTGCTCGTTGATGGCGCTGTCTTTCTCGATGAACAGGTCGCGCTGCGGCACGTAGGCTTCGGGCTGGTAGTAGTCGTAGTAGCTGACGAAGTACTCGACCGCGTTCTTGGGGAAGAACTCGCGGAACTCGGAATACAACTGCGCTGCCAGCGTCTTGTTGGGCGCAAACACGATGGCCGGGCGCCCAACGCGCGCGATCACGTTGGCCATGGTGAAGGTCTTGCCCGAACCGGTCACGCCCAGCAGGGTCTGGAACACCTCGCCGTCCTCGATCCCTTCGACCAGCCCTGCAATGGCGGTGGGTTGGTCGCCCGCGGGCGGATAGGGCTGGAACAGCTCGAAGGGCGAGCCGGGGAAGCGGACAAACTCGCCCTCAGGCTGGGCTTCAGTATCGACCGCCTGCAGTGGCAGGGCGGTGGCTGGCGAAATGGGGGAAGTCGGCGGACGGGCCATCGTCCGATTGTGCCGGAGGCCGCCCGGATGTGCAGGACAGGTGGGCCCAACCGGCTTCAGGCCAGACGGATTTCGTATCCGCCTTCATCAAGGTGCCTGTGTGGGCCGAAGACCGCCTGCATGGCCGATGACTCGGCCTGCTGCCAAAGCTCCAGCACCGTGCGCTCATCAGCAGTCAGCGCCTCAGGGTCCGGCTCTGGACCGTGCTGTGCGCAGATGCGCTGCACGGCGGCATAAACCGGCGCCACCAGCGATGCATCGCCCAGGGCCTCCTCCAGCGCACGACAGAAGCGCCGTTCAGCCTGTTGGCGTGCGGTCGGACTGTCGCCCTCGGGGGTGTGGAGAATCAGGGTATAGCTCATCATGGGCTGCAGCATTGCACAATGGGCATTTTCGCACCCATGAGCGTCCGTCCCCACCACCACACACCCGACCGCGACGAGATCAACACGCTGCCGCCTTTCGAGCGGCTCGGCATGGAGCAGATCGTACAGGTGGACGACGAGAAAGGCGCCAGGGCTGCTGCCCAGGCGCTGGCGGCCCATCCTGTCTGGGGGTTCGACACCGAGAGCAAGCCCACCTTCGTGCGCGATCAGGCTTCGGATGGCCCCCATGTTGTCCAGCTGGCCACCGAGCGGCAGGCCTGGGTGTTCCAGTTGCACGATGCGGCCTGCAGGGCGCTGGTGGCCGATCTGCTGGCCCATCCGGGGCATGTCAAGGTGGGGTTCGGGCTGGGCGACGACCACAAGCGCATTGTGAGCAAGCTCGGCGTTCAGCCGGCCGGCGTGCTCGACCTCAACCACGTGTTCAGGCAGCTGGGTTACCGCAAGGACATCGGTGTCAGGGCGGCAGTGGCGGTGATGTTCGGGCAGTGCTTTGCCAAATCGAAAAAAGCCGCCACCTCCAACTGGGCGGCGCGACAGCTCAGTCCCGCCCAGCTGGTGTACGCGGCCAACGATGCCTGGGCGGCGGCCCGGGTGCACGCGGCCCTGGCAGCGGCCGGCAGCATGCCCGTGCTTCCGACGACACCTCAATCGGTCTGAGACGACACGCCACGAAGGGGCTGCAGCAGCTCGCCCAGACCGTTGTGGTCGATCTCGTGCATCAACGCCAGCAGGCGTCCGATTTCACCGCGGGGAAAACCCTCGCGCGCGAACCAGTTGAGGTAGTCACCGGGCAGGTCCGCAATCGCCCTGCCCTGGTACTTGCCAAAAGGCATGCGCACGTCCAGCAGGCGCTGGAGCTCATGGGGCTTCAAGACCCCTCCCTCTGGGCAGTTGCCACAGCAGGTTGATCCAGCCAGTTGCCCACCAGACGGTTGAACTCGGCCGCTTGCTGCTTCATCAGCCAGTGGCCGGCGTCCATGCCACGGGCGGCACTGCCTGGGCTGGTGCCCAGCAGGGCCAGCCAGCGCGGCGAGTGGAACATGAACGGTTTGCGCTTGCCGAACACGAACAGGGTGGGCAGCCTGGGGCCGAACAGCTTGTCCACCCTGGCCACACCACGCAGACCGCCAAAGCTGCCGAACCATTGCATGGCGTAGGGGTAGTTCATCTGCCAGCCGATCTGCCCGGGTGGGGTGCGGCAACCGATGCGACGCGCCATGTAGCGCGTCATTCGGTTGGCCAGGGCAGGCCAGACAGGCCCCAGCTTCCAGGCCAGCGCCAG
>SBFU01000450.1 GCA_006227785.1 Burkholderiales bacterium | reverse complement strand
CAGTCGATCCACAAGCTGCTGGCCGGCATCAGCCAGGCCAGTCATGTGCTCGTGCAGGACTCGCAGGACACGAAGCTGGACCGGCACCTGTTCAACGAAGCCTACCTGATGCACACCTCCACCTCACCGCAGTACAGCATCATTGCCAGCTGCGACGTGGCGGCGGCCATGATGGAGCCGCCTGGGGGCACGGCCCTGGTGGAGGAGAGCATTGCCGAGGCGCTGGACTTCAGGCGGGCCATGCGCAAGGTGGAGGCCGAGTTCGGCCACGACGACTGGTGGTTCCAGGTCTGGGGGCCGGATGAACTGACAGAGGAGGGCATCGGACGCGCCAGCGACTGGGTCCTCAAGCGGACCGATGCCGACGGCCTGCAGACCTCGGATGGCGAGGAATCGTGGCATGGATTCGGGGACATGGCGCCAGGTTTCAACATGCTCGACCCCATCAAGTCGACCATCGTCACGCCTGGGCTGAACATGAGAGGCGACTTCGCCTCGACCGGCATTCCGGCCTCCATCGTCACCAAATTCCTCGCCGAGCACGGTGTGGTGGTCGAGAAGACCGGCCTGTACAGCTTCTTCATCATGTTCACCATCGGCATCACCAAGGGCCGCTGGAACACCTTGCTGACCGCGCTGCAGCAATTCAAGGACGACTACGCGAAGAACCAGCCGATGTGGCGCATCATGCCGGAGTTCTGCGCCAAGCAGCCCCGCTACGAACACATGGGGCTGAGGGACCTGTGTCAGCATGTGCACGCGCTGTATGCCAAGTACGACATCGCACGACTGACCACCGACATGTACCTGAGCGACCTTCAGCCGGCCATGAAACCCAGCGATGCGTTTGCGCACATTGCCCATCGCACCACCGAGCGGGTGCCGATCGACGACCTGGAAGGGCGCATCACCACCAGCCTGGTGACACCGTATCCGCCGGGCATCCCGCTGCTGATTCCCGGTGAGGTCTTCAACCGCAAGATCGTGGACTATCTGAAGTTCAACCGTGAGTTCGCGCGCGAGTGTCCCGGATTCGAGACCGACATCCACGGCCTGGTACAGGAAACCGGTCCGGATGGCGTGACACGGCACTTTGCCGACTGCGTCAAAAAGGGGTAACCTAGGTCCATTGCCAACCCGACGACAAGGAGCGTGGATGTTTCCTGAATTCCGTGAACTGATCACCCGACTGAAGGGCCACGACCACCACTTCACCCGGCTGTTTGACAAGCACAACGACCTTGATCAGGCGATCAAGAACATGGAGGCCAACATCCAGCCTGCCACGCAGGTCGAAATCGAGAACCTCAAGAAGGAAAAGCTGCTCCTCAAGGATCAGCTTTATGCGATCCTGAAAAAGGCGGACGCAGAAAAGGCCTGACCCGTTTCCGGGGTGCAGGCCTGGTTCGGGGAAGCGGATGGAGGCCCGCTCAGGCAACCGTCTCGCTGTCCCGGCTGATGCCGGCGGTCTGGCTGAAGCCGCCATCCACGTAGGTGATCTCCGAGGTCACACCGGCCGACAGGTCGGACAGGAGGAAGGCCGCCACATTGCCCACATCGTCAATCGTCACGTTGCGGCGCAGGGGCGATGCATCGGCCACCACTTTCAGCAGCTTGCCGAAATCCTTGATGCCGCTGGCCGCCAGGGTCTTGATGGGGCCCGCACTGATGCCGTTGACCCGGATCTGGCGCGGCCCCAGTGACTCCGCCAGGTAACGCACCGATGCTTCCAGGCTCGCCTTGGCCAGGCCCATGGTGTTGTAGTTCGGGATGGTGCGCAGCGCGCCCAGGTAGGACAGGGTCAGCAGTGCCGAGCGTTCGTTGAGGTAGGGCAGGGCCGCCTTGGCCATGGCCGGGAAGCTGTAGGCACTGATGTCGTGGGCGACCCGGAAAGCTTCGCGGGACAGTCCTTCCAGAAAGTCGCCGGCAATGGCCTCGCGAGGCGCAAAACCGATGCTGTGGACGAAACCATCCAGCTTCGGCCATGTCTGAGACAGGTCGGCGAACAGTTTTTCGATCTGGGCATCGTCTGCCACGTCGCAATCGAACACCAGGCTGGAGTTGAAATCGGCGGCAAACTCGGTGATGCGGTCCTTGAAGCGCTCACCCACGTAGCTGAAGGCGAGTTCGGCGCCCTGGGCGTGGCAAGCTTTGGCGATGCCGTAGGCAATGGAGCGGTTGGACAGAACGCCCGTGATCAGCAATTTCTTGCCGGCTAGAAAACCCATTGGTCAGTCTCCAAGAAAAAATCCAGCAGAATTGTCTCATGCCCTCCAACAGCCATCGAACCACCATGCTGCCGCTGCGCGCTGTCCTGGTCCTGCTGTTCTGTCTGTCCGCTCTCCCGGCCTGGGCGGCCCACGGCTATGCACTGTGGGGCCAGCTGAAGTATCCGCCCGGATTCACCCACTTCGACTATGTCAATCCGGCAGCACCCAAAGGCGGGGAATTGCGCCTGGCGAGTCCGTTTCGCACCAGCACCTTTGACAAATACAACCCGTTCACCCTCAGAGGCAGTGCGCCGGCCTACCTCTCGACGCTGATGTTCGACTCTCTGCTGGTCGGGTCGCTCGATGAAACCGGTGCGGCCTATGGCCTGCTGGCCGAATCGGTGACGGTCGCACCGGACCGTCTGTCAGCCACTTTTCGCCTGCGTCCACAGGCCCGGTTCCACCACGGAAAACCCGTCCTCGCGGCAGATGTGCTGCACAGCTACGACACCCTGATGGGCCCACACACCTCGCCGTCCTGGAAGACCGTGCTGCAGGATGTGGATGGGGTGGACGTGCTGGACGAACGGACCGTGCGCTTCCGCTTCAAGGTGCCCAACCGTGAGTTGCCGCTGACGGTTGGCGGCCTGCCGGTCTTCAGCCGCGACTGGGGTGACGAGACCGACCCCGCCACAGGCGCGCGGAAAACCTTTGACAAGGTTGTCATGGATATGCCGCTGGGCAGCGGACCCTACCGGATCGGTCCGGTGCGCTTCGGCCGCGACATCACCTACGTGCGCGACCCGGATTACTGGGCGCGCGATCTGCCGGTGCGCCGGGGCAGCGCCAATTTCGACCGCATCACGGTCAAGATCTACAAGGACAACACCGCACGGCTGGAGGCCTTGAAAGCCGGGGAGTTCGACCTGATGCGGTTCTTTTCCGCCGGCGATTGGGCACGCCGGGTGAACGGGCGGCGCTTCAACACGGGCGAGCTGCTCAAGGCCGAGTTCAAGCACAGCCTGCCAACCGGTTTCCAGAGTTATGTGCTCAACACACGCCGCCCGCCGCTGGACGACATCCGGGTGCGAAAGGCCCTTGGTCTGGCGTTGGACTATGAGTGGATGAACCGGCAGATGTTCTACAACAGCTATCAGCGTGTGCGCGGGCTGTTCGGCAACACCGCCTGCTCCGCGGACGGACTACCCACCGATGCCGAACTGCGACTGCTCGAGCCGTGGCGCTCCAGCCTGCCGGTGGACGTGTTCGGGCCCATGTACACGCCAGCCCGCACCGACGGAGATCTGACCCTGCGCGACAACCTGCGCCAGGCGCAGGCCCTGTTGCGTGAAGCCGGGTGGACCGTGAAGGACGGAAGGCTCACCCATGCCCAGGGCCAGGTGATGGAGCTGGAATACCTGGACAGCAATGAAGTGGGCGCTCGGGTGGTCACGCCCTGGGCGCGCAATCTCGAAAAACTGGGCATCCGGCTGCGCTTCCGTCCGGTCGATTTTGCCCTGTACCAGCAGCGCTTGCGCAGCTTCGATTTCGACATCATTTCCCTCGCCTTTGGCGGTACCCACACGCCGGGCGCAGAATATGCCGACCTGTTCGGCAGCGAGGCGGCGCGCACCGAGGATTCGGGCAACTATGCTGGCGTCCGCAGCCCGGCAGCCGACGCCCTGATTTCGACCATGGTGGCTGCGGACGAGCAACAGGCCTTTCTGGCTGCCTGCCGAGCCCTGGACCGCGTGATCTCCCACGGCCACTACCTGATACCCCAGTGGTCGGCCACGACCCACCGGATGGTGTACAACACCTGGCGCCTGCAACGGACCGACAACATGCCACCCTATGCGTCTGGCGAGGAGTGGGCCATGTTCACCTGGTGGAGCAAGCCCTGACGCGGGGATATCGACATGTGGCCCTACATCCTCAAGCGACTGCTGCTGATGATCCCGACCCTGTTCGGGGTGCTGTTGCTGACCTTTGTGGTGATCCAGTTTGTTCCGGGCGGGCCGGTCGAACAGTATCTGGCCGAGGCGCGTACGGTCGACGGCAGTGGTGCAGAAGGAGGATCGGTCTACAGGGGCGCGCAGGGGGTGGATCCCCAGCGGCTGGAGCAGATCAAGGCGCTCTACGGCTTTGACAAGCCGGCGCACGAGCGTTTCTTCCAGATGATCGGCCAGTTCGCCCGACTCGACCTGGGCACCAGCTTCTTTCAGAACAAGGCCGTTTCTGAGCTGATCATCGAGAAGTTGCCGGTGTCCATCAGCCTGGGCCTGTGGACCTTCTTCATCAGCTACCTGGTGGCCGTGCCGCTGGGTGTGGCCAAGGCTGTCCGGGCGGGCAGCCGTTTCGATTTCGTGACCACCCTGATTGTCCTGGTGGGATATGCCATCCCCGGCTTTGTGCTCGGCGTGGCTTTGCTGGTCATTTTTGGCGGACAGTTGCAATGGTTTCCGCTGCGTGGCCTGACATCGTCCAACTGGGAAGAGCTGTCGTGGGGTGCGCGCATCGTCGACTATCTGTGGCACATCACGCTGCCGGTCACCGCCATGGTGCTGGGCAGCTTCGCCGTGACCACCATGCTGACCAAGAACGCCTTTCTGGAAGAAATCCGGAAGCAGTACGTCATGACTGCAAGGGCCAAAGGGCTGAGCGAGCGCCAGGTGCTCTGGAAGCATGT
>SBFU01000463.1 GCA_006227785.1 Burkholderiales bacterium | reverse complement strand
GGCGTCGTTGGTCGAGGTGTCCCCGTCAACCGTGACGCGGTTGAAAGAACGGTCGGCCAGGCGCCTGGCCAGCCCATCCATCAGGGCGGGGTCAATCACCGCATCGGTGGCCACATAGCCCAACATGGTGGCCATGTTGGGCCGGATCATGCCTGCGCCCTTGGCAATACCACTGATGGATACGGTTGAACCGCCCAGCCGCACCTGTCGGCTGATGGCCTTGGGCAGCGTATCGGTGGTCATGATGCCTTCGGCTGCCTTCAGCCACTGAGGGCCCGAAGCCCCCGCGGGGGAAGCTGCATCAGCCAATGCCGCTGGCAGGCCTGCCATCAGCCGGTCCATCGGCAAGGGCTCCATGATGACACCGGTGGAAAACGGCAAGACATGCTCATGGCGCACAGCCAGGGCCAGCGCCAGCGCGCTGGCCGTCTGTCGCGCGTGCTGCAGGCCAGACTCGCCCGTTCCTGCGTTGGCATTGCCTGTGTTGATGACCAGCGCACGGATGGATGCCCCTGCCGAGAGATGTTCCCGGCAGACCTGCACGGGCGCTGCCGCATAACGGTTGCGCGTGAACACGGCTCCGACCAAGCTGCCCTCATCCAACAGAAAAACCGTCAGATCCTTGCGGTTGGCCTTTCGAATACCCGCCTCGGCCACACCGATTCGAACGCCAGGCACGGCCAGCAGGTCCTGAGGATTCGGGGCAGTGAGATTCACGGGCATTTCGGATAACTCCTGTCTATCAGGGACTGGGGACACAATGATGAGCAGACACAACAGAACCCAAAGGTCGCGGGAGCATCACTGGCCCGGTCGGTACTTCCCAGCCAACGGGCTGGTCAGTTCAAAGCTCCGTGGCAGTGCTTGTATTTCTTGCCGCTGCCACAAGGACAAGGCTCGTTGCGGCCCACCCGGGGCACGTCGGCCACGGCTGTTGACGGGTCGGTGGTGACCTGCACTTCGCCGGTTTCGGTTGGTGCCGTGTAGGTCACATTGGCCAGTTGTTCGGCGCGCTGCTCCATTTGCTGCGCCGCTTCGCTCACCTGCTCAGGGGACTGCACCCGAACATTCATCAGGATGCGCGTGACATCGTTGCGCACCGTGTCGAGGAGCTGCCCGAACAGCAGGAAAGCCTCGCGCTTGTACTCCTGTTTGGGCTGCTTCTGCGCATAACCGCGCAAGTGGATACCCTGGCGCAGGTAGTCCAGTGCAGCCAGGTGGTCGCGCCAGTGCTGATCGATGGTCTGCAGCAAGACCATGCGTTCGAACTGGGTGAAGTTCTCTTCGCCAACCAGCCCCACTTTGTCCGTGAAAACCTGGTTCGCTGCCGACAGGACCCGCTCGACAATGTCGTCCACATCGATGGCCTCGGCCTCGGAAACCCAGCTGGTAACGGGAGCCTCGACCGACCATTCCTCGCGCAAGCTGCGTTCCAGACCCGGCAAATCCCACTGCTCCTCGACGCTGCCCTCCGGGACATATTGATGGACCAGATCGGTCAGACAGCCTTCTCGCAAGGCATCAATTTGCGCCCTCAGGCTCTGTGCGTCAATGATGTCGTTGCGCTGCTGGTAGATCACCTTGCGCTGGTCGTTGGACACATCGTCGTATTCGAGCAGCTGCTTGCGGATGTCGAAGTTGCGAGCCTCGACCTTGCGTTGGGCGCTCTCGATGCTGCGTGTGACGATACCGGCCTCGATGGCCTCACCCTCCGGCATCTTGAGCCGATCCATGATGGCACGCACCCGGTCGCCGGCAAAAATGCGCATCAGGGAGTCATCGAGACTCAGGTAGAAGCGGCTGGATCCAGGATCACCCTGGCGGCCGGCACGACCCCGCAACTGGTTGTCGATGCGGCGGCTCTCGTGCCGCTCGGTGGCAATGATGCGCAGACCACCCAGTGACTTGACCTTTTCATGATCGGCCTGCCACTGGCTGCGCGCGGCCTCGATGCGGGCGCCTCTGGCAGTCTCGTCCAGCGAGTCATCGGCCTCAACCGCAGCGATCATTTTTTCCAGATTGCCACCGAGAACAATGTCAGTCCCGCGGCCGGCCATGTTGGTGGCGATGGTGATGGCTCCTGGCCGACCCGCCTGGACGATGATGTCCGCTTCCCGGGCGTGCTGCTTGGCATTGAGCACCTCGTGGGGCAGCTTCTCGGCCACCAGCAGCTGGGCAATGATCTCTGAATTCTCGATGGACGAGGTGCCCACCAGCACGGGCTGGCCTCTTCCGTGGCATTCACGGATGTCTTCTATTGCAGCCCGGTACTTCTCGGGCGTGGTCTTGTAAACCCGGTCCAGTTCGTCCTTGCGCTGGCTCGGTCGATTGGGCGGGATCACCACCGTTTCCAGGCCATAGATCTCCTGGAACTCGTAAGCCTCGGTATCCGCCGTACCCGTCATACCGGCCAGCTTGGTGTACAGGCGGAAATAGTTCTGGAAGGTGATGGAGGCCAGCGTCTGGTTTTCGGGCTGGATCTGGACGCCCTCTTTGGCTTCGACGGCCTGATGCAGACCATCGCTCCAACGGCGCCCGGCCATCAGGCGACCGGTGAACTCATCGACGATGACGATCTCGCCATTCTGGTTCACGTAGTGCTGGTCGCGGTGGTAGAGGTGATGCGCCTTCAGGGAAGTGACCAGATGGTGCAAGAGCGCGATATTGGACGGGTCGTAGAGCGACACGCCTTCGGGCAGCAGACCGGCTTCTGCCAGCAGCCGCTCGGCCTTCTCATGGCCCGCCTCGGTCAGGTGGACGCTGTGCGACTTTTCCTCCAGCGTGAAGTCACCAGGCTTGATGACGCCCTCACCGGTTCGGGGATCAGCCTCACCTTCCTGGCGCTCCAGGCGGGGAACCAGCTGGTTGATCGCCAGGTAGAGCTGCGTCTGGTCCTCAGCCTGTCCGCTGATGATCAGCGGCGTTCGGGCCTCGTCGATCAGGATCGAATCCACCTCGTCGACAATGGCGTAGTTGAGTTTGCGCTGCACGCGGTCTTGTGCCTCGTAGACCATGTTGTCGCGCAGGTAGTCGAAGCCATACTCGTTATTGGTGCCATAGGTGATGTCGGCGGCATAGGCGGCCTGCTTGTCCGCCCGCGGCGCCTGAGGCATGTTCACGCCTACCGTCAGGCCGAGGAAGCCGTACAGTCGACCCATCCACTGTGCATCCCGGCTGGCCAGGTAATCGTTGACGGTCACCACGTGCACACCCTGACCGGACAGCGCATTGAGGTAGACCGGCAGGGTGGCGGTCAGGGTTTTGCCCTCACCAGTTCGCATCTCCGCCACCTTCCCATGGTGCAGGGCAATTCCGCCGATCAGCTGCACATCGAAATGGCGCATCTTCATGACCCGCTTGCTGCCCTCGCGCACCACAGCGAACGCCTCGGGCAGAATGGCATCAAGGCTTTCGCCGTTGGCAATCCGCTGCTTGAACAACCCGGTCTGGCCACGCAACTCATCGTCACTGAGCTTTTCGTATTTCGCTTCCAGTCCGTTGATGCGTTCCACCGTCTTGCGGTAGGTCTTGAGCAGGCGGTCATTGCGGCTGCCAAAGAGTTTGGTCAGGAAGTTCGTGGCCATACATGCAGGCCTGCATCGGGTACCCAAAGGTCCCGACAGGCAGAAATGGGAAGAAGGGGCTCCATGTCGCGTCGACCGGGCCGACACCTGCATCAGGTGCCGACGCCAGACGCCGTTTCAAGGGCAAAGCGGGCATTTTAGCCCGCCGGGACAAGACGGTCAGCGGCGCAGCGGACCGTTGGCAGACGGAGCGCGAGCCAGGTTTTCGCCGGCCTCAAGGAATCGCTTGGGATCCTGGGGAACGCCGGAGACAAGGACCTCAAAATGCAAGTGGGGTCCGGTGGAACGTCCGGTGGATCCCACCTCGGCAATGGTCTGTCCCCGGCGAACGATGTCACCCTTCTTGACATGCACCTTGGATGCGTGGGCGTAGCGGGTGATCAGATCGTTGCCATGATCAATTTCCACCATATTCCCATACGCTGCGTGGTACTGCTGCACCACCACCACGCCGCCGGCTGCGGCCAGAATCGGGGTGCCGGTGTCCGCAGGAAAATCCAGTCCGGTGTGCATGGCCCGGCGCCCCGTGATGGGATCGATCCGGAAACCGAATCTGGATCCGATGTGGCCGCCTTCGACCGGCTCTTCTGTGGGCACCAGACTGCGCTGGATCTTCTGGTCAAAAAGGCGTGACTCGATCACGGTCAGCCAGTCCACTTGAGAACCTGTGACGTCATCCAGACGGTCCATGGACTGCATGAGGTCATCCAGCCCCATGGAACTGTCGGCGATCAGCACGCCGCCGGAACCGTCCTGCTTGAACTCAGCGGGGTTGAGTCCTGCAAGCCCGGCCACCCTTTCGCCCAGCGCGTCAATCTGCATCATCCTGGCCTGCATTTCGCCGAGCTTGCGCGCCATGGCATCCAGATTGGCCCGCATATAGGCGTCTTTGGAATCCAGTTCGTTCTGGTGCACGAGGCGCGCCACCGAGGCGAAGCCAGGCCAGCCCTGACGGACGCCCTCGAGAAACACCCAGTGGTAGCTGGCGATCGCGCCCAGCATCAGGACAACAGAGGCCAACGCCCCTGTGGCCATCAATTTCCAGCCGTTGAGGTGCAGTGCCTGGCTGCGCGCCAACCATGCGTCCGTGATAATGATGTGCAATTGCTTTCCTTCAGCGCCTGTGGCGCATGATGCCCACCCATGTCGTCCGTCAGACAGTCGTCCCGCATCTACAGCCTTGAGCAGGCGGTCGACGAGGCCCCGGCTCTGGCCACCCTGATGAACAGGGCTCGGCAATCCAAAACCATGCTGGAACAGCTTGGTCACCGCATTCCACCTGGATTGCGGACCCAGATTCAACCCGGCCCCCTGGATGATTCGCAATGGTGCCTGCTGGTCACGAGCACGGCGGCCGCCACCAAACTCAGGCACCTCACCCCTCTGCTGCTGCAGGACCTGAACCAACTCGCGCCAGAGATTACCTCCATTCGCGTCAAGGTCCAAGCCCGTGGCCGCTGAGCGCACCCAATTGCGCGCCGGGCGGCCGGCAGACCAGGTGGTGCCGCTTGTCTGACTCGAACAGACGACCTATCGCTTACAAGGCGAGTGCTCTACCAACTGAGCTAAAGCGGCTGCTCGTCGATTTTACTTGACGCGCTTGAGGTGCGGGCGCCCATCCGGGCGCGGCGGTGATGGAGGTGGCTCAGGCTCAACACCTCCATCGGTCTCTGTCACACCCGTTGTGACAGCCCGCAAGGCCGCTCTCGCTGAATCAGTGCCTTCGGATTCGGCTTCCACGGGCAACCCCTCGGAAGCGGCGCTGCCCTGAGATACAGGGGTCGGCGGAGGAAAGGCCATCCCCTGCCCGTTTTCGCGCGCATAGATGGCCACGACATGATCGACCGGCACCATGATGTCTCTTGCAACGCCGCCGAAGCGGGCCTTGAATTCAATGAATTCATTGCCCATGCGCAGGCCGCTGGTCGCGTCGAAACTCACGTTGAGCACGATTTCGCCGTTCTTGACGAATTCGGCAGGCACTTGCACCGACCTGTCCACGTGAACCGCGAGGTAAGGCGAAAACCCATTGTCAGTACACCATTCGTGCAACGCACGGATGAGATAGGGCCGCGTGGAGGGAACGTCCTGCATGCCAAACATCTTCAGTCGAACGCAGTCGCCAGCATAGCCTCGCCCAAAGAAGCTTGGGTCACTTGCGCATGACCTTTTCCGACGGCGTCAGCGCTTCTATGTAGGCAGGCCGGGAGAAGATGCGCTCGGCATACTTCAGCAACGGGGCCGCATTCTTGCTGAGCTCGATGCCATAGAAGTCAAGGCGCCAGAGCAAAGGCGCGATGGCCACATCCAGCATCGAGAAGTTCTCGCCCAACATGAACTTGTTCTTCAGGAACACCGGTGCCAGCTGCGTCAACCGGTCGCGGATGTGGGCACGCGCCTTCTCCAGTGCCTTTTCGTTGCCCTTGGCTGCCCGGGATTCGAGCGTCGAGACATGGGTGAACAACTCCTTCTCGAAATTGAGGAGGAACAGACGGACACGAGCACGGTCGACAGGGTCACCCGGCATCAGCTGCGGGTGGGGAAAGCGCTCGTCAATGTATTCATTGATGATGTTGGACTCGTAAAGGATCAGGTCGCGCTCCACCAGAATGGGTACCTGACCATACGGGTTCATGACGGCGATGTCTTCCGGCTTGTTGTAGAGATCCACGTCGCGAATCTCGAAGTCCATGCCCTTTTCGAACAGAACGAAGCGGCAGCGGTGGGAATAAGGGCAGGTGGTACCCGAATACAAAACCATCATGGGCAATGTCTCCTTGAAGCAAAAAACAGTGGCTTGCAAGCGCATCACTTCGATGCGGCAAGCCACTGTGGTCAGAACTGCGGCCCGGACGCCGATACGGCCCGGTCACACGCCGGATCAGGGGTTACTTGATGTCTTTCCAGTAGGCAGCGTTCAGTCGCCAGGCCACCACCATGAAAAGGGACAGGAAGAGCATGACCCATACACCGATGCGAACACGCGTGTTCTGCTCGGGCTCGGCCATCCATTGCATGAATGCCACCAGATCACCCACATTGCGATCGTATTCGGCCTGGCTCATGGTGCCATCCTTGACGGTTTCCCAGCCGCGGAAAACCTCGACCTCGTGGCCATGCGATTCCACCTTGTCGTACACCGGCTTGCGCTCGCCCTGCAGCTCCCAAAGCGGGTTCGGCATACCGATGTTCGGAAACACCAGGTTGTTCCAGCCGGTCGGGGTGGAACTGTCCCTGTAGTAGGTCCGCAACAGCGTGAACAGGTAGTCAGGGCCAGGGCCTGCGCCACTGGAGCGAGAGCGGGCCACCAGCGTGAGGTCGGGCGGGTTCTTGCCAAACCACTCCTTGGCCTGCTTCGGGTTGATGGCCGACTTCATGGTGTCACCAATCTTGTCGGTGGTGAACGCCAGGTTCTCGGCGATCTGCTTGTCTGTCAGGCCAATATCGCGCAGGCGGTTGAAACGCATGAACGAGGCCGAGTGGCAGTTCAGGCAGTAGTTGACGAACAGCTTGGCACCGTTCTGAAGGGCGGCCATGTCGTTGGTGCGCTTGGGCGCCTTGTCGAGCGGGAACGCCACGCCGGCCGAATTCGCCACACCCGACAGCCCCAAGGCCAGCATGAAGCCCAGAAGGATTTTTTTCATTTGCTTGACTCCGGAATCGTTCTATGCGCTCAGTGGGGCTTGAAGGTCACGCGGGCGGGCACAGGCTTGAAGTCGCCCAGGCGGGTCCACCAGGGCATCATCAGGAAGAAGCCGAAGTAGAACAGAGTGCCCACCTGCGAGACGAACTCGCCGACCGGGAACGGCGGCAGCACACCCAGATAACCCAGCACCAGGAAATTGATGACGAACACCACATACAGCCACAGGTTCCAGCGCGGCCGGTAACGAATGGACTTGACAGGACTCTGGTCCAGCCAGGGCAGGAAGAACAGGATGATCACAGCACCACCCATGGCGACCACACCCCAGAACTTGGCGTCGGATCCCACCAGCAGGGGATTGGACAGTTCAATGCCGAACTTGGCGGCGACGATGGCCGGCACCCCGAACCAGAAGAACATCACGCCCACCATACCCCAATAGCCCAGCTTGACGATGCCTGGCAACTTGCCCCGGTTGATGATGACCAGGCCAAGCAGCACGAGGAACAGCCACAGATACGGCATGAATGCCGAGGTGACGGCACGCAGGATGGAGTAGAACGGCGTGAAATACCAGACCGGGGCAATGTGCAACGGTGTGGTCAGCGGGTCAGCCGGAATGAAGTTGTTGAACTCCAGGAAGTAACCACCGAACTCGGGCGCAAAGAACACGATGGCGGAGAACACCAGCAGGAACAGCGACACACCAAATATGTCGTGCACGCTGTAGTACGGGTGGAAGGGTATGCCATCCAGGGGACGACCCTTGTCGTCTTTGGTGGCCTTGATCTCGACGCCGTCGGGGTTGTTCGATCCGACTTCGTGCAAAGCGATGATGTGCGCGACCACCAGGCCCAGCAGCACCAGTGGCACGGCGATCACGTGGAAGCTGAAGAAACGGTTGAGGGTGGCGTCACCCACCACGAAGTCGCCACGGATCAGCAGCGCCAGATCAGGGCCGATGAACGGGATGGCCGAGAACAGGTTCACGATCACCTGGGCACCCCAGTAGGACATCTGGCCCCAAGGCAGCAGATAGCCCATGAAGGCCTCCGCCATGAGCACCAGGAAGATGGCCACGCCGAAGATCCAGACCAGCTCACGGGGCTTGCGGTAGGAACCGTAGATCAGGCCGCGGAACATGTGCAGGTAGACGACCACAAAGAAGGCCGAGGCTCCCGTTGAGTGCATGTACCGGATCAGCCAGCCCCAGGGCACATCGCGCATGATGTACTCGACGGATGCAAAAGCCACGGGCACTCCGGCGGCGTTCAGCGAGGCATCCGGCTTGTAGTGCATGACCAGGAAGATGCCGGTCACGATCTGGATCACCAGGACCAGGAGGGCCAGCGAACCGAAGATGTACCACCAGTTGAAGTTCTTGGGCGCGTAGTACTCGGCCATGTGCTCATTGAAGAGCTTGGACAGCGGGAACCGGTTGTCAATCCAGTTCAGCGTCTTCTGGCCCATCGGAGCGTCGGGGGAAATTTCTTTGAATTCAGCCATGGAGTGCCTCGGATGTCAGTTGTCTTCCGCCAGTCGGCGCCGCTCAGGCCGACCGCTCCTCACCCACCAGCAGGACCGTGTCGGACACGTAGTGGTGGGGCGGGATTTCAAGGTTGTCCGGTGCGGGTTTGTTGCGGAAAACGCGACCGGCCAGGTCAAAGGTGGAGCCATGGCAGGCGCAGAAGAAACCCCCTTGCCAGTCGTCAGGCAGAGAAGGTTGTGGGCCCGGGGTGAATTTGTCGCCAGGCGAACAGCCCAAGTGGGTGCAGATACCGACAGCCACCAGGATTTCCGGCTTGATGGAACGGTGACGGTTACGTGCGTACTCGGGCGTCGGAAAAGCGGTGCGCTTGGACTCGGGGTCTGCCAGTTGCGGGTCCAGTTGCTCCAGGGCCGCCAGCTGGGCTTCTGTGCGGCGCATGATCCAGACGGGCTTGCCGCGCCATTCGACCGTCACCTTTTCGCCGGGAGCCAGCGCCGAAATGTCGACCTCGACCGCTGCTCCGGCGGCCTTGGCGCGCTCGGAGGGCTGGAAGCTGGCCACGAAGGGCACAGCGACAGCGGCTGCACCCACGCCGCCCATGGCGCAGGAGGTGATCAGCCAGGTACGGCGGCTGCTATCCACAGTCGCATCGACGGTTGCTTCACTCATGGGGATCTTTCGAACTGGATTGAGATGGACACTAGGGACAACCCGGCATTGTACTGGACCGAAAATTGCAGACTGTGGCTTGCCGGGGTAGGAGACTGGACTATTGTCACAGCCGCGCAGTCGCCGCTGCTTGACTTGCATCAGACAGGCTGAGTACTTTTGTCAGTCATGGGACAATGATCTTGGTAGGCCATTGCTTACCAAGGTGTCTATCAACGTTCTACGGGTGCAGCACCCGACTGGAGGAGTCCCATGGGCATGATGCAGGAATTCAAGGAATTTGCCGTCAAGGGCAATGTCATCGACCTGGCGGTTGGCGTGATCATCGGTGGCGCGTTTGGCAAGATTGTGGGGTCGCTGGTCGACGACATCATCATGCCGGTGGTCGGCTCGATCTTCGGCAATCTCGATTTCACCAACCTCTATCTGGCCCTGGGCGCTGTCCCGGAGGGAACGGCACCGACGCTGGCAGCACTCAAGGAAGCGGGGGTGCCGGTGCTGGCTTACGGCAGTTTCATCAGCGTGGCCATCAATTTCCTGATCCTCGCCTTCATCATTTTCCTGATGGTCAAGCAGATCAACCGGCTGAAAAAAGAGGCCCCGCCGCCGGCCCCGGCTGCGACACCCGAAGACATCGTGTTGCTGCGCGAGATCCGGGACAGCCTGAAGAAGTGAAGCCGCAGGGGCGCGCCGCCCCTCAACCACCACCATTCACAGCGACAAGTGCAGCCCTGATGGCTTCCAGCAGGCTGTCAGGACGGGCTTTTCCTTTTCCCG
This sequence comes from Burkholderiales bacterium, assembly GCA_006227785.1. Lineage (GTDB taxonomy): Bacteria > Pseudomonadota > Gammaproteobacteria > Burkholderiales > Burkholderiaceae_C > Hydrogenophaga. Next base: position 2,648 of record SBFU01000463.1, on the reverse strand, counting down.
CCAGGTCGAAAGCCGTACCGTGGTCCGGGCTGGTGCGCACCAGGGGCAAGCCCAGGGTTGTGTTGACGCCGTGTTCCAGGCCCAGCAACTTGACGGCGATCAGCCCTTGGTCGTGGTACATGGCAATGACCACGTCAAATGCGCCTGCTCGCGCCTGCATGAACACGGTGTCAGGCGGATAAGGCCCATGGGCATCCAGGCCGGCTGCTCGAGCCGCGTCGACCGCCGGGGCGATCTCGTCGATCTCCTCCCGGCCAAAAAGACCTCCTTCGCCGGCGTGTGGATTCAGACCGGCGACCGCCATGCGTGGCCTGCGTGCACCGAATTGGCGGAAATGGCGGTCGGTGATCTCCAGCGTCTGCAACACCCGGTCTTTTGTGACGGCAGCGATGGCGTCTCTCAGAGAGACATGGGTACTCAGCAGCACCGTTTTCAGGCGCGGCTCGCTGAGCATCATTCGTACGGGCAGCTCGGTCACCGTGCAACCCAGGTGGTCGGCCGCCAGCGCCTGCAGCATTTCGGTATGCCCCGGCCAGGGCACGCCTGCCAGGGAAAGCGCCTCCTTGTGCACAGGCGCCGTCACCAGCGCGCAAGCGCGTCCCCTCAACACGGCGTCCGTGGCTGCGCGGATGCACTGCGCCGCCACCCGGCCGGCTACCGGACTGGTCAGTCCAAACGGCACCGGATCATGGCGATCGCAGGCCTGCCAGACCACCAACCCTCCTGCGGAAGTGGATGCCCGAGGATCCGGACCATCCGCGATCCGGATGTCGGGCACGGGCGTGTCACCGGCCTGGGCCACGATGAGTGCCGCGCGCTGCATGGTGGCGACGTCGCCCGCCACCACGAGACGCGACAAAAGCTCGGGTTGCCGGGCAGCGGCTGCCACCACGATCTCGGGCCCGATACCGGCGGGATCGCCCATTGAGACGACCAGGGGAAGACGGGGCAGGGTCTTCGTCATGCCGGATTGTCGATGTCGATAAAGTGGTGCTGCAAACCCAGCAGCCCCGCCACGTGCGCTCCCAGGGCTGCGACGCCATAGCGCTCGGACGCATGGTGTCCGCAGGCGATGTAGGCCACACCACTTTCACGGGCATAGTGGGCCTGGGGTTCGGATATCTCGCCCGTGATGAACACGTCCGCTCCGGCAGCAATGGCGGCCTCGAAATAGCCTTGAGCTCCGCCGGTACACAAGGCCACACGACGCACCTGGCGATGCGGGTCGCCGACCACAATGGCCGGGCGCATCAACCGACTCTGCACATCCTGGGCCAGCTGGGTCAGCGTTCCTGGGTCGCGCTCGCCCAGAAAGCCAAGCGACTGGTCGCCGAAGCGGCCGGCAGGTCCCTCTGGCATCCGGATGCCCAGCTTGAGCGCCAGCTGGGCGTTGTTGCCCAGGTTCGGGTGGGCATCGAGAGGCAAATGGTAGGCCAGCAGATTGATGTCATGGGCCAGCAGACGTCCCAGGCGCTGGCGCATCCAGCCGGTCACCCGGCCGTCCTGCCCACGCCAGAACAGGCCATGGTGCACCAAAATGGCATCGGCTCCAGCCTCAATGGCCGCATCGATCAGGGCCAGACTGGCCGTGACACCGCTGACCAGGGTGCGGATGGATGGCCGCCCTTCGACTTGCAGTCCATTGGGACCATAGTCACGAAAGAGCTGCGGCTGCAGCAAGCCATCCAGCTCGGAAAGAAGGCGAGAACGATCGATGGGAGGGGTGGATTCTGGCTGCATGCGCGCGGGTCAGCGGTTTCTACGGAGGTCGGGGCGCGAGCGCCACGAGCCTGTTGAACCGCATTCTGACACCGAGCGGCAGCAGGGTCAGCGGTCCTTCTTTTCGGACTCGGCGATCTTGCCCATGAAGAACCGGTAGAACCAGAACGCCATCACCAGCATGAAAAGAATGACGCCGATGCTGAACAGTCCGTAGTCGGTCGAGAACAGGTCCACTATCGCTTTCATCTTCAGCTCCGTTGGCGTTGTTGCAGACCTCATGATTGCACCCGCTTGGGTTCCGACGCGCCTTGATCTTCGTCAACGCGACTGCCCCGGCTTGAAGAAACCCGTCATTGGACCCATATGCGGGAGAATATGAGTGGACCCATGCCCGCGGTCCCGACACCTGTATCCGCTCATGAAAAGACTCTGGCTGCTGTTTGCCCAATCGGTGACCGTCCTGGTTGCCGTTTTCTTCGTGGTGGCCACGCTCAAGCCGCAGTGGCTGGATCGGCGCCCAGGCATCACGTCAGTTGTGCCCGTGTTTGAAGCCGTGAACACCGCGGTGCCCGCCACGTCCGAGGGCACCCTCAGCTTCCGGGCTGCGGCCCAGAGCGCGTCTGCTGCGGTGGTCAGCATCAACACCAGCAAGGCGGTCGCCAACCACCCGCAAAGCGCGGATCCGTGGTTCAGGTTCTTTTTCGGCGAGCAAGGTCGCGCCCAACCGCAGACAGGGCTCGGATCGGGCGTGATCGTCAGTCCTGCCGGCTATATCCTGACCAACAACCATGTGATCGAGGAAGCGGACGAGATCGAAGTGGTTCTTAATGATGGGCGCAAGTCGGTGGCCCAGGTGATCGGGACCGACCCTGAGACCGATCTGGCCATTCTCAAAGTGAGTCTGTCCGACCTGCCGGTGATCACGC
>SBFU01000268.1 GCA_006227785.1 Burkholderiales bacterium | reverse complement strand
CGTTCGCCAGTTCCCTGCCCAGGCCGTCCGCGCCACCATGGTGGTGGTTCAGCCGCCCGAGGTTCGCATGGACGGCCAGACCATGCGGCTGTCTCCGGGCGCCCGCATCCTGGGCACCGGCAACACCGTGGTGCTGTCGGCCAGCCTGGTGGGGCAGGAACTGACCGTCAACTACGTGCCCGACATGCTGGGCCAGGCGCATCAGGTCTGGATCCTGACCCCGGCCGAGGCGGCCGAGAAGCGCCCCCGCCTGGCCGAGCAGCGCAACTACCGCACGGCCGCTGACGGCGCCAACTGACCCGGGCCCGCCACCGGGCACCTGATTCACCCGACCGAACCGGAGCGCCCAGGTGCGTCCGGTTCAAGGAGCATTCCCATGACACGCAAGGTCTTCATCAAGACGTTCGGCTGCCAGATGAACGAGTACGACTCGGACAAGATGGCCGATGTGCTCGGGGCCGCCGAAGGCTTCGAGAAAACCCAGGACCCCGAAGAGGCGGACCTGATCCTGTTCAACACCTGCTCGGTGCGCGAGAAGGCGCAGGAGAAGGTGTTCAGCGACCTGGGGCGTGTCAAGCACCTGAAAAAGAAGGGCGTGCTGATCGGCGTGGGTGGCTGCGTGGCCAGTCAGGAAGGTGCCGAGATCATCAAGCGTGCGCCCTTCGTGGACGTGGTGTTCGGCCCGCAGACCCTGCACCGCCTGCCCGAGATGCTCAAGGCGCGCGACCAGCTGAACCAGCCGCAGGTGGACATCAGCTTCCCCGAGATCGAAAAGTTCGACCACCTGCCGCCGGCGCGCATGGAAGGCGCTTCGGCCTTCGTGTCCATCATGGAAGGCTGCAGCAAGTACTGCAGCTACTGCGTGGTGCCCTACACCCGCGGTGAAGAGGTCAGCCGTCCGTTCGAGGACGTGCTGGTTGAGGTGGCCGGCCTGGCCGACCAGGGCGTCAAGGAAGTGACGCTGCTGGGCCAGAACGTCAACGCCTACCGCGGCAAGATGGGCGACACTGATGAAATCGCCGACTTCGCGATGCTGATCGAGTACGTGGCCGATATCCCGGGCATCGAGCGCATCCGCTACACCACCAGCCATCCCAACGAGTTCACCCAGCGCATGATCGACACCTACGCCAAGGTGCCCAAGCTGGTGAGCCACCTGCACCTGCCGGTTCAGCATGGCTCGGACCGCATCCTGATGGCGATGAAGCGCGGTTACACCGCCATGGAATACAAGAGCACCATCCGCAAGCTGCGCGCGATCCGCCCCGACATGTCCATGAGCAGCGACTTCATTGTCGGCTTCCCGGGCGAGACCGAGGACGACTTCCAGAAGATGATGAAGCTGATCACCGACGTCGGCTACGACAGCAGCTTCTCGTTCATCTTCAGCCCGCGCCCGGAACGCCGGCGGCCAACCTGCCCGACGACACGCCGCACGAGGTCAAACTCAAGCGCCTGCAGCACCTGCAGGCCACCATCGAGGAGAACGTGCGCCGCATCAGCACCAGCCGCGAAGGCACGGTTCAGCGCATCCTGGTCGAAGGGCCTTCGCGCCGGCCTGGCAAGGATGGCGCCTTCGAACTCATGGGCCGCACCGAGTGCAACCGCATCGTCAACTTCAATGGCGGAGCCGGCAGCGACCGGCTGGTGGGACAGATGATCGACGTTCGCATCACCCAGGCGCTGCCGCACTCGTTGCGCGGCGAGGTGCTGGTGCGCGAGACCGCCTGACCGCCCTGTTCGGCCATCCACTGCCTTTCGCGCCATGCGCTGGCTGCGGCCCTCGTTCCCCCAGTTGCTGCTGGCGGCCTTCCTGCTGATTGGCCTGCTGCTGGGTGCCACCGCGGTGCGGGCCCTGTTCTCGCTGGAGTCGCTGATGGCACAGAGCCGGGCCAGCGCGGCCCAGGCGGTGGAGCTGACCAGCGCCGCGCAATCGCTGAGTGAGCGCAGCCTGGCCATGGAGCGGGCTGCGCGCCAGTCGCTGGTCCTGCGCGATGCCCAGTTGCGCCAGCAGTTTGACGAGGGAGCCCGGCAGGCACAGGACATCCTGCGCCGCCTGGAAGACAACGACCTGCCGGCCGAGACGGCCCGCAGCTGGCGCGACCAACTCGACAGGATCACGGCCAACCTGGACAGCCCGGTCGAGCCGGCAATCGACCAGGACCCCTTGGTGGCGCAGTCGTTCCGGGACATGGACCTGCTCAACCGGACCGTGGCCCAGCAGGTCCAGGCCATCATGGCCGATCGCAACACCGCCTTGCAGGACAGGCTGGACCTCAGCCGCCGCCAGCTGGCCATCCAGGTGACCGGCTCCATCCTGCTGGCGGCCGCCATGGCGATCGGCTTCGGGGTCTGGCTGGCCCGGCCCTTGCGCCGGCTTGAAAAGGCCATCGTCGGTCTGGGCCAGAACCGGCTTTCCGAGAGCATCGATATTCCAGGCCCACCGGATATCCAGCGTGTCGGCCAGCAACTGGAATGGCTGCGCCTGCGCCTGACCGAGCTGGACGAAGACAAAGCCCGCTTTCTGCGTCACATCTCGCACGAGCTCAAGACGCCGCTGGCGTCGCTGCACGAAGGCGTGGCCGTGCTCGGCGACGGTGTGGCCGGGCCCTTGAACGAGAACCAGGCCGAAGTGGTCCGCATCCTGCGCCACAACACCCATCACCTGCAGGAGCAGATCGAAGCCCTGCTGCAGTTCAACGCCGCCGCCTTTGAAGCCCGGCAACTCAAACGCAAGACCACCGAGCTGCGTGCGCTGGTCGACGACCAGATCGAGGCTTTGCGTCTGCGCTGGCAGTCCCGGCACATTCAGGTGCGGGTGGCTGGCGAAGCGCCACCCATGCTGCTGGATCCTGACAAGATGGGGTCGGCGATTGGCAATCTGTTGCTCAATGCGGCCCGGTTCGCGCCCAACGGTTCGCGGGTGGAGGTGGCCCTGGGCCACTCGCCAGGCCTGGTGCAGATCGACGTGGTCGACCAGGGTCCGGGTGTCGACGAACAGGATCGGGCCTATGTCTTCGAACCTTTTTACCGCGGGCGCCGCCAGCCCGAGGACGCGGTGCGCGGCACCGGGGTCGGACTGTCGATCGTCCACGAGTACATTCAGGCCCACGGGGGTCGCGTCCAGTTGCTGGACACGGAACGTGGCGCCCATTTCCGCATCGAACTGCCCCATGTTGCCTGACCTGCTGCGCCTTTCGCCCACCCTCCTGTCCGTCGCCCTGCTGGCTGCCTGCGCCACCACACAGCCCGCCCCGGCGCCGGCACTGACCCCACCGCCACCACCACCGGCCATCGCAGCCTCGGACAACCCGGAGGACGCTGCGGCGACAATGGCTGGCCAATGTGTGGCCGACGCCACGGTCCGGACCCTGGCCGGGTCACCGGACGAGGCGTTGACCTGTGTCGAGTCGATCGACAGCCTGGACCAGGCGCTCGCCTACGCCGAGCGCGTGCGGCCCATGGCCCTGGCCGAGCTGCAGGCCGAGCTCAAGGCCCTGGGCGATCCGGGCCATCAGCCCGCACGGCAGATGCAGGTGGCGCTGGTGCTGATGCAGATGCAGCAGCCGGTCGAGACGGCACGCGCCCTGGGACTGCTGCAACGCGTGCAGGCCTCGGCCACCTCGGAAGCCGAAACGCTTCGCCCCCTGGCCCGGCTGCTGGCCGGCATGCTGTCCAACCAAAGGCGTCTCGAAGAACAACTGGAACGGCACGCAGCGCAGTTGCGTGATGCCCAACGGCGCATCGACCGGCTGGGCGAACGCCTGGAGGCCATGCGCGCCATCGAACGCAGCCTCGGACCGCGTGGCAACAATGGCGCACCGGCTGTACCGCGCCCGCTGACACCATGAACACCAGCCACCCGGCCGCCACCCGCGCCCGCCTGCTGGTGGTCGATGACGACCCGGACATGCTGCGCCTGCTGTCGATGCGCCTGGGCGCGGCCGGTTACCAGGTCACGGCGGTCGGTTCGGCTGAAGCCGCGCTGAGCCAGCTGGACATCGATCGTCCCCAGCTGGTCCTTTCGGACGTGCGCCTGCCCGGCAAAGACGGTCTGACACTGTTCGACGAAATCCGGTCGCGGCACCCCTCGCTGCCCGTCATCCTGCTGACGGCCCACGGCACCATCCCCGATGCGGTCGAGGCCACGGCACGCGGCGTGTTCGGCTACCTCACCAAACCGTTCGACGCCAGGGAGCTGCTGGAAAAGATCGGACAGGCGCTGTCCCTGTCGGCGCCTGCCGGTCCTGCCCCGACCGCCGACGAGAGCTGGCGGTCCGGCATCGTCAGCCGCTCCAGCCGCATGGCCGACCTGCTGGCCGAGGCCCGCCTGATCGCCCAGGGCGATGCCAGCGTGCTGCTGCGGGGCCACAGCGGCACGGGCAAGGAACTGCTGGCCCATGCCATCCATCTGGCCAGCCGACGCGCCAAGCGGCCCTTTGTGGCGGTCAATTGCGGCGCCATTCCGGAGGCCTTGCTGGAGTCCGAGCTGTTCGGGCACGTCAAGGGCGCCTTCACCGATGCGGTGGCCAACCACAAGGGCCTGTTCCAGGCCGCCGACGGCGGAACCTTGCTGCTCGATGAAATCGGCGACATGCCACCGGCGCTCCAGGTCAAGCTGCTGCGTGTGCTGCAGGAGCGCGCGGTACGCCCGCTGGGCTCCAGCCAGTCCATACCGGTCGACGTGCGCATCATCTCGGCCACCCACCGCGATCTGGAAACGGCCATGGCCCAGGGCCAGTTCCGCGAGGACCTGTACTACCGCCTGAACGTCGTCACGCTGCAGCTGCCGACGCTGGCCGAACGGCGCGAGGACATCCCGCTGCTGGCCAACCACTTCCTGGGCCTGCTGGCGGCCAAGTACGGCAAGCGCAGCGCCGGTTTTGCCCCCGAAGCCCTGAAGGCCCTG
>SBFU01000103.1 GCA_006227785.1 Burkholderiales bacterium | reverse complement strand
AAGGAGGGATTCGAACCCTCGATACAGGAGATCCTGTATGCCGGATTTCGAATCCGGTGCATTCGACCACTCTGCCACCTCTCCGCGGTCAAGCCTGACATTCTAGCAGCTTCCCTGGCTGGACTTCGGGCCTGCCACGCCGGCAGGCACGGTGCGACAATGCGCAAACCGCACGCACCTGCGCACCTGATGCTCGTCGATACCCAGCCCGCGACCCACCAGCACATTCCAGCCTCGCCGGAGGTGCGCGAACAGTGGGTCAATGCCCAGTTGATCGGCGTCGTCATGGACGGTGCCATGACCTCGCTGCTGGCATCCTGCATGGCCTTGCCGGCGATGATCTTCCTGCTGGCCGGTGAGGTCAACACCTACCTGCTGGTGGGCTGGTCGGTCCTGATGGTGTTCATGCTGATGCACCGGTACCGCGTGATCGGCATCTACCGCATGCGCTACGACAGCGTCGGTGGCACCACGCGTCAGGACTTTGTCCGTCGCTACAGCTGGTCGTGGGTGCTGGCCGCCAGCCTGTGGGCGGTGCCGGTCGGTATGGCGTTCCTGCAGGCCGACATTTATGTCCAGTTCGTTTGCGCGCTGGTGGTGCTGGCTCAGGGATTGATCTCCATCATCACCCTGAGCGCCTGGTTCCCGCTGTTCAGGGCCTGCAACGCTGGCATGCTGCTGACGGCGGTGGGCGGCATCCTGATGCAGATCACCTTGCGGGGCCTCGATGACCAGACACTGCAGAACATGGCCATTCTGGTTGCGCTCCTGCTGCTCTACTGGTGGTTGTTGCTGGTCGGAGGTCGGCGCCTCCATGCCACACAGCACTCCAACCTGGAGCTGCAGTTCTCCAACCAGGAACTGATTGACTCGCTGACACTGCAGACACGCGCGTCATTGCGCGCCGTGGCCACCAAGAACCGCTTTCTCGCCTCGGCCGCCCACGACCTGCGCCAGCCGGTCCATGCCCTGAGTCTGTACGCCGACTGGCTCGCCACCGAACCCGAGATGGCGCGCGACATCGCGCCGCGGATTCTGCAGTCGACCCGAGCCATCAACGAGTTGTTCGATTCCCTGTTCGATCTGACGCGCATTGACGCCGGCAACTACAAGGTCAAGCTCCAGAATGTGCAGGTGCGCGAACTTCTGGCGGGTGTGGCCCTTCAGTTCGAGCCAGTGGCTGCTGGAAAGTCCCTGAGTCTGCGCACCCGTTCGCCCGATGTCTCGATCTGGGCCGATCCGGTGGTCTTGCGCCGCATCCTGGGCAATCTGGTGTCCAACGCCCTCAAACACACCCAGAAAGGTGGGGTGCTGCTGGGCCTGCGGGTGCGCCGCGACATGGTGGTGTTCGAGGTATGGGACACCGGCGTCGGCATTGCACGCGAGCACCAGCAGGCGATATTCCAGGAGTTTTTTCGTGTGTCCCAGCACCAGGGCACCGAGGACAGTCTGGGTCTGGGCCTGACCATCGTGTCCAAACTGGCCACCCTGATGGGTTACCAGCTGGCGCTCAACTCCGAAGCCGATCGGGGCAGCGTGTTCAGGGTCATGGTGCCAGCTTTCACGCAGTCAGCGGAGTTGCGGGAACTGACCAGGCCTCTGCCGTCCACACGCGGAAAAAAACCGGCCTGAAGCCGGTTTCGCTCTGGGGATCTGCGGCAGGCGGGCGGCCTCAGAGTTCGAGCAGGCCGGCGGTGCGCGCCAGGTGACTGGCTTGCGAACGGCTCTTGACGTTCAGTCGCCTGAAAAGACGCCACAGGTGCACCTTGACCGTGTGCTCGCTGATCTGCAGCTGCTCGGCAATATCGCGGTTGGACAGCCCCCGGTCGAGCATGACCAGCAGCTGCTTTTGTCGCTTGGAGAGCTTTTCAGGGATTGTGGGGGCGTTTTCGTCCTCCGGCTCATCGGCCAGGAATTCACGCAACACGCGGGCGATCTGGGCCGCGCCTGCCGATTTTTCGACATAGGCGTCCGCCCCAGCTTCTCGGGACAGGTCTTCGTAATCGGATGCAGGGGAGGCGGACAACACGATCAGGGACGTGTCGGGCAGCATCTGCCTGACCTCACGTACGCCGGAAACACCGTTGGTGTCTGGCAACTTGAGGTCCAGGCACACCAGCTCCGGTTCACCATGCTCGGCGATGGCACGACTGACCGAAGCCAGCCGCTCCAGCTCCACCACCTGGGTCGATGCCCTCAGGCGACGCAGCAGCATGACCACGGCTTCCCGCATCAGAGGGTGGTCATCAATGACAAAAATGCTCATGGCGAAAGTATAGTATTACAGGAACGGGCAATGTCCTAGGATATCGGTAAAGCGCTGGTTTGGCGATAGTCCGAAAGAGGGTGAAGACGGACTTTTTGCCGCTTTTTCGTCGCCCCTGGTGGCGCCCACGCTTGCATGAGGGACCGTGACGGTGCCGGGCACCTCAGTCCGCCGCCTTGAAGTGGTCCAGCGCGGTCGCCACCGAGCCCATGTCCCCCAGCACTTCCAGCAGGGGTGTCAGGTCGGCCAGTGCAGCCGCCCCCTCCTGGCGCAAGCGGGCAATGGCCTGGGCAGTCTCCCTGGGTGATGCGAATCCCGCGCTCTGCAGCAGCAGGGCCCCCCGGGCATCCAGCAACTTGAAACGGAACTGTCCGTCGGCCTCCCGGTACTGCTTGAACACCGGTGCCGCCAACTTGGCCGCTTTGGCCGCTGGCGTGTCGCGGTTGGTGCTGTCCAGGGCCCGCAGGCCCACGGCGTGGCGCAGGCGTTCGGTGAACGGGCGGGACATGGCCCGTGCCTTTTCAGCGCCCGCCTTGAGGGTGCGTTCGATCCGTGCCGGATCGTTGATCAGTTCATCGTAGACCGCACGCATGGGGGCGATTTCCTGATCCAGCCGCTCGAACAGCCTTTGCTTGGCATCGCCCCAGGCAATGCCCTCCGCATACGCCTTTGCCAGCCCGGCGGTCTCCTCGGCGCTGGCAAAGGCCTGGTAGATCTGGAACAGGGCCGAGCCTTCGGTCTCCTTGGGCTCGCCGGGCGCTTTCGAGTCGGTCACGATGCCCATGATGAGCTTGCGCAGCTGGTCCCGAGGCACGAACAGCGGGATGGTGTTGTCGTAGCTCTTGCTCATCTTGCGGCCGTCCAGACCCGGCAGGGTGGCCACATGGGCTTCGATCTCGGCTTCGGGCAGCGTGAAGTGCTCGCCGTACAGGTGGTTGAAACTTGCCGCCATGTCGCGCGCCATCTCGATGTGCTGCACCTGGTCCCGGCCCACCGGCACTTTGTGGGCATTGAACATCAGGATGTCGGCCGCCATCAGCACCGGGTACATGAACAGGCCGGCCGTCACGCCGTCGTCAGGCTCCAGTCCGGCCGCGTTGTTCTTGTCCACCGAGGCCTTGTAGGCGTGGGCGCGGTTCAGCAAGCCCTTGCCGGTCACACAGGTCAGCAGCCAGGTCAGTTCGGGAATTTCGGGGATGTCGGACTGGCGGTAGAAGGTGACTTGCTCCGGGTCCAGGCCGCAGGCCAGCCAGGTGGCCGCGATCTCCAGGGTGGAACGTTGCACGCGGACCGGCTCGCCGACCTTGATCAGGGCATGGTAGTCCGCGAGAAAGTAGTAGCTGTCGACATGGGCCAGGCGGCTGGCCCGCACGGTGGGGCGGATGGCCCCCACATAGTTGCCCAGGTGGGGGGTGCCCGAGGTGGTGATGCCGGTAAGAACGCGCAGGGTCTTCATGGAGCAGGGGAGGGAGAAATCAGAGCAGGAGCATGCGCAGCGGGGTCAGCAGCAACTCGATGGCCTGTGCCGACAGGTTCATCAGAGGGCGCAGCCAGAGGTTGCCCACCACACCGGTGAGGACCAGTGCCAGCACGATGAAGAAGCCGAAGGGCTCGACCCTGGAAACGGTGTAGGCCAGCGGTGCGGGCAGCAGACCGACCAGGATGCGGCCGCCATCCAGCGGAGGCAGCGGAAACATGTTGAACGCGAACATCACGAGGTTGACCAGAATGCCGGCGCGACACATCTCGACGAAGAAACGTTCCTCCACGCCCGAGGCCACCAGCAGGTACAGCAACACGGTCCAGCCGATCGCCTGCACCAGGTTGGCGCCCGGGCCGGCCAGGGCCACCCAGATCATGTCGCGCTTGGGATTGCGCAGGCGTCCGAAGTTCACCGGCACCGGTTTGGCGTAACCGAACAGAAAAGAGCCTGCCGTGGCGAAGTACAGCAGCAGGGGCATCGCGATGGTGCCCAGTGGATCAATATGGCGGATCGGGTTGAGCGTGATGCGCCCGAGCATGTGGGCCGTGTTGTCGCCGAAATGCCGTGCCGCATAGCCATGCGCAGCCTCGTGCACGGTGATGGCAAAAAGCACCGGCAGGGCATAGATGGCAACGGTCTGGATGATGAGGGCGATGTCCATGGCGACGGCTCAAAGCCTCTATTGTCCCAGAAGGGGCGTCCCGGCCGGGTGCGGGTGCTGCACGGGCCTACAGGCCCAGTGTCTGCAAAGGACCTTGGCCAAGGCGCAGCACCTCGGGTTCCCCTCCGGTGCCCATGGGGGTGAGGTCGACCACCGTGGTGGGCTCCAGCGCACAGGCGCCGGCGTCGATCACCGCCGCAAGCTCGTGCTCGAAGCGCTCCCGGATGTCGTGGGCGTCGTTCAGCGGGTCGGTCTCTCCGGGTGGGATGAGGGTGGTCGCCAGCAGCGGTGCATTGTGCAGCGCCAGCAGCTCGGCCAGTGCCCTGTGCTGGGGCACCCGAAGTCCGATGGTCTTGCGTGAAGGATGGCTGACACGACGGGGGACTTCCTTGCTGGCTTCGAGGATGAAGGTATACGGCCCGGGTGTGGCCAGCTTGAGCAGCCGGTATTGCCGGTTGTCGACCCTGGCGTAGCTGGCGACTTCGCTGAGATCGCGGCACAGCAGCGTGAGGTGGTG
>SBFU01000340.1 GCA_006227785.1 Burkholderiales bacterium | reverse complement strand
CACCCTTCACATGACCACAGCACGTCCCCGCCGCGTCCGCCGCAACCCCGCCACAGAACAGGCCGTGCGCTACCGCGTGTCCGTGCTGGACCCCCATGCCCACCTGCTGGGCGTGACCATGGAGCTGCAGCGGCCCAGTGAACGCCAGGTGCTGAGCCTGCCGGTCTGGATTCCTGGCAGCTATCTGGTGCGCGAATTCTCCCAGCACCTGCAACACCTGGTGGCATCACAGGATGGCCACACACTGCAGCTGTCGCAGCTGGACAAGCACCGCTGGCAGGTGCGCGCCAACCCCGCGCTTCCTCTGGTGCTGCACTACGAGGTCTATGCCTTCGATGCGTCGGTGCGCACCGCCTTTCTGGACAGCACGCGCGGCTTCTTCAACCCGACCAGCCTGTGCCTGCGCGCCGAAGGCCACGAATCGCTGCGCCACGAACTGCACATCGGCGCCGAACGCCTGCCCACCGACTGGCAGGTGGCCACCGCCCTGATGCCCCTGGAAACCGACTCGACCGGCTTTGGCAGCTACCAGGCAACCGACTACGACGAGCTGGCGGACAGCCCGTTCGAACTCGGCCCGTTCTGGAGCGCCGACTTCGAGGCTTGCGGCGTCCCCCACCGCTTTGTGGTCAGCGGCGCAGGCGGCTGGTTCGACGGTGAGCGTCTGGTGGAAGACACCCGCCGCATCTGTGAACAGCAGATCCGCTTCTGGCACGGAGAAGGACCGCCCCCCTTCACCCGCTACGTGTTCATGCTGCACGCCAGCGGCGAAGGCTACGGCGGACTGGAGCACCGGCAATCCACTGCGCTCATCTGCGCTCGCACCGACCTTCCCGCCGTGGCTGGCGAACCGTCGCCCGGTGACAAGGGCAAGGCTGCGAACGGCAAGCCGACCGAAGGCTACACCACGCTGCTGGGCCTGATCAGTCATGAGTACTTCCACACCTGGAACGTCAAACGCCTGCGCCCGGCCGAATTCCGGCGCTACGACTACGACAGCGAAAACTACACCGGCCTGCTCTGGTTCTTCGAAGGCTTCACCAGCTACTACGACGACCTGATGCTGCGGCGCGCCGGCCTGATCGACGACACCACTTACCTGCGGCTGCTGTCCAAGACCATCAACCAGGTGCACCAGACCCCGGGTCGCCATGTGCAGAGCGTGGCCCAGGCCAGCTTCGACGCCTGGGTCAAGTACTACCGCGTGGGCGAGAACACCGCCAACGCCACCGTCAGCTACTACACCAAAGGGGCGCTGGTCGCCCTGTGCCTGGACCTGACTCTGCGTGCCGAGGGCCACACCAGCCTGGATGAGGTGATGCGCACGTTGTGGCAACGGACCGATGGCGGACCGATGCGGGAGACCGACCTGGCCCAGGTGCTGCGAAAGCTGGGCGGCCGCAGCTTCGCCGATGAGCTGTCGCGCTGGGTACATGGCACAGAGGAGCTTCCGGTGCTGCAACTGCTGGAACGCCACGGCCTGCAGATCCACCATGACCATGCGCCCCTGGCCCAGCAGCTGGGCCTGCGCGTGGCCGAGACCGACGGCATCGTGGTCAGGCAGGTGCTGCGGGGTGGCGCTGGTGAAGCCGCCGGCCTGGCGGCCGGGGACGAGTGGCTGGCCATCGAACTGCCTGCCGCCCGCCGGGGCGGAACCGCTGAAGCCTGGCGGGTGCGCAAGCTCGACGAAGTGAGGCTGCTGCGGGGGCGCCGCCAGCGGGTGATCGCCCTGGTCTCGCGCGACCGCCGCCTGCTGCGTTGTCCCATCGAATGGCCCGCCCCGACACAGACCGTGCGTCTGGCGGTCGGGGATGGGGTGCTGACGGGCCGCTGGCTGACGGACACCCCGACCTGACCGCGGCGGGCCTGGACTCAGCGCTTGCGCAGGTCCACCACCCGTTTGGCCTTGCCCTGGCTGCGCTCGACGCCCCCCTCGGCGCGCAGCTCCACTTCGACACTGCTGCCCACGTACACCTTGACTTCGTGGCGCAGCAGCTCGGCAGCGGCCCGCGCCTCGATGCTGTCGGGCGACAGGCCGGGCCGGGTCTCGATGGCCACGGTCAGGTTGTCCATGGGGCCCTCGCGGGTCAGGATGCACTGGTAGTGCGCGGTCAGCTCGGGGCGCTTGAGGATCAGCTCCTCGATCTGGGTCGGGAACACGTTGACGCCGCGCACGATCATCATGTCGTCGCTGCGGCCGGTGATCTTCTCCATGCGGCGCATGGTGCGCGCGGTGCCGGGCAGCAGCCGGGTGAGGTCGCGCGTGCGGTAGCGGATGATGGGCAGCGCCTCCTTGGTCAGGCTGGTGAACACCAGCTCACCCAGCTCGCCGTCGGCCACCGGTTCACCCGTCTCGGGGTTGATGATCTCGGGGTAGAAGTGGTCCTCCCAGATGGTCGGGCCGTCCTTGGTCTCGACGCACTCGTTGGCCACGCCGGGCCCCATCACCTCGGACAGGCCGTAGATGTCGACCGCATCAATGTCCATGCGGGCCTCGATCGCCACGCGCATGTCGTTGGTCCAGGGTTCCGCCCCGAAAATGCCGATGCGCACGCTGCTCTCGCGCGGGTCAATGCCCTGCCGTTCGAACTCGTCGGCAATGGCCAGCATGTAGCTGGGCGTGACCATGATGATGTCCGGCCGGAAGTCCTGCATCAGCTGCACCTGACGTTCGGTCTGGCCGCCACCAAAGGGCACCACCGTCAGGCCCAGTTTTTCGGCGCCATAGTGGGCACCCAGACCACCGGTGAACAGGCCGTAGCCATAGCTCACATGGACCATGTCGCCCGGTCGGGCGCCGCTGGCGCGGATACTGCGGGCCACCACACCGGCCCAGGTGTCGATGTCCTTGAGGGTGTAGCCCACCACCGTGGGCTTGCCGGTGGTGCCGCTGCTGGCATGGATGCGCGCGCACTTCTCCCGCGGCACAGCGAACATGCCGAAGGGGTAGCTGTCGCGCAGATCCTTCTTGGTGGTGAACGGAAACTTCGCCAGGTCGGCCAGGGTCTTGCAGTCGTCCGGATGAACGCCCGCTTCGTCGAACTTGCGGCGGTAGACCGGCGAGTTGGCATAGGCGTGGCGCAGCGTCGCCTGCAGGCGTTTGAGCTGCAGGGCACGCAGTTCGTCGATGCTGGCTTTTTCGATCGGTTCGAGCGGAAAGTGGCTCATGCGCCCTCCTCTTCGGGAAAGATGCTGCCTGGAATGACCGCGCTCTTGCCGCGGAACACGGCCACCACCTCGCCCTTCTGGTTGCTGACTTTCATGTCGTAAATGCCGTGCCGGCCCTGCAGCACCTGCTCCACCCCCTCGCAGGTCAGCACATCACCTTCGAGGCCCGGTTTGAGAAACTCGATGCTGCAGCCGGCCGCCACCGCGTTGCGGTTGTAGCTGTTGCAGGCATAGGCAAACGTGGTGTCTGCCAGGGTGAAGATGAAGCCGCCGTGGCAGATCTGGTGGCCGTTGAGGTGCAGGGCCTTGACCGCCATGCGCAGCACGGCCCGCCCCGGCGCCACGCTCACGATCTCGATGCCCATGGTCTCGCGGGCGGCCACGTCGGCCGCAAACATGGCCTCGCCGACGCGGGTCGCGCGTTGTTCAGGAGTCAATGGTGAACCTTCGCCCGGCGGGCTGCGGTGCGAGCTTGCTTGGGAACGGCTCGGCGCTGCGCTCATGATCATTCCCCCTTGAACTGCGCCGGGCGCTTCTGACGGAAAGCCATCACGCCCTCGATGTAGTCGTGCGTACGGCCCAGGGCCGACTGGGTATCACGCTCGACGTCCAGCTGCTCGTCCAGCGAACGCTTGCCGGCTTCGCGCAACAAGGCGCGCGTGGCCACCAGGGCCTGGGTGGGCATCACGGCCAGTTTGTCGGCCATGGCCAGCGCGGCCGCCAGCGGGTCGTCGGCCACGTCCCAGATCATTCCCCAGTCTTTCGCCTGAACAGCCGGCAGCTTGTCGCCGGTCATGGCCAGCGCCATGGCGCGTGCCAGGCCCAGCCGTTCGACCAGGAACCAGCTGCCACCGGCGTCAGGAATCAGCCCGATCTTGCTGAAAGCCTGGATGAAGCTGGCGCCGGGCGCGGCGATGGCGATGTCGCAGGTCATGGCCAGCGAGGCACCGGCACCGGCGGCCACACCGTTGACGGCAGCAATCACCGGGAAGCGCAGCGACTGGATGCGGCGGGCGGTCGGGTTGAAGGCCTGGTCGATGACCGGACCCGGGTCGGCGCGCTCGACCAGGTCAGGGCCGGGCTCGAAATCGAACTCGGCCAGATCGGCACCGGCGCAAAAGCCTCGGCCGGCACCGGTGATGACCAGGGCCCGGATCAAGGGGTTGGCCTCGGCACGGTCGAACGCGGCCCAGAGCTCGCGGTGCATCTGCCGGGTGAAGCTGTTGAGTGCCTCGGGGCGGTTGAGGGTGACCAGGGCAACGGCACCACGCTCTTCGTAAAGCACGGTGGTGCCCGCGGTGGGGGCGTTCATGGGCAAATGTCTCCTCGGGCCATCCACATGTGGCACCTGTGTTCGGGCAATCCCTGCAATTTACCATTAACCGACCGATGGGTCGGTTAATGTTTTCCCTTGGTGAGGCGTCACATCGGCCGCCATGGCTGCGGCTATAGTTGACGCACACGTCAATTCTTCCCCTCCGCAGGACACACCATGAGCGAGACCACCACCCCCGAACTGATCCAGGTGCGCACCGAAGGCCGCGTCGGCATCGTCACCCTCAACCGGCCCAAGGCGCTGAACGCCCTCAACGACCAGCTGATGAACGAACTGGGCGCCGCGCTCAAGGCGTTCGACGCCGACGACAACATTGGCTGCATGGTCATCACCGGTAGCGAGAAGGCGTTTGCCGCCGGCGCCGACATCGGTGCCATGGCCACCTACAGCTTTGCCGATGTCTACAAGGGCGACTACATCACCCGCAACTG
>SBFU01000372.1 GCA_006227785.1 Burkholderiales bacterium | reverse complement strand
TCAAGACCTGCGTGACCCAGACCCCATTGGCCTGGCACGCGATGCCGTGCGACAGGCGGCCGGCGGCGGCCTGTTCGAATTCGCGACAGCTCTGACCATCGGGACGCCGGAAACTGGCCAGGGGCAAGGCGCTGCCATCGGCCAGGGCCACGCTCGTGCCACTGGGGGTGGTCTGCAACACCTGGGCCAGTGTCAGACCGGCGTCGGCACCTTGGCTGCCCCACCAATGGCCAGTGACCAGACCGACAGCCAGCGCGACGCTGGCCGCAGCCGCCCAGCGGGGCCAGAAACGGGTGTCGTTGGCCGGCGTGTTCCGGTCGGCGCCGGCCACGCGAACCGCAACCCCGACAGGGGACGGTGTGGGTATCGGCGCTGACGCGGCGGCCGCCTCGGTGGCCATCGGGTGGTGGCGCACCGTGTCCAGCAACCGCTGAGGCACCGGCTCGGAAAGCAGTTCGCGCGCCACCGGGTCCAGCAGCGCACCGGTCTCGCGGAAACGCGCCAGCAGTTCGCGGGCCTCCGCGTCACTGTCGAGCAGGGCCTGCACGTGTCCCAGCAGCTCGGGCGGCAGCTGGCCGTCGGCGTGGGCCATGATCAGTTCGATGTCGGTGTCTTTCATGTTCAACCTTTCGCCGAGGGCTGGGCTCCGGATGCCAGCAACTCGTGCAACGCCAGTCTGGCGCGCGCCAGCCGGCTCATCACGGTACCCATCGGAATCTGCAGAAGCTCGGCCGCTTCCTTGTAAGAGAGCTCTTCCACGCAGACCAGCATGAGCAGCTCACGGTGTTCGGGGCGCAATTGCTGCAGC
Source organism: Burkholderiales bacterium (assembly GCA_006227785.1). Taxonomy (GTDB): domain Bacteria; phylum Pseudomonadota; class Gammaproteobacteria; order Burkholderiales; family Burkholderiaceae_C; genus Hydrogenophaga. Next base: position 4,129 of record SBFU01000372.1, on the reverse strand, counting down.
GCAGCCGACACCCGGACCAGGTCGCTGCGCAGCTCGGGTGCCCGGTGCGCGTGTTCGTCAGCCTGGGGTTCGATGGCCTCCACATCGACCGGCTCGCCACGCAGCTTGCGGCTGCGCAGGCGGTCAAACCACAGGTTCTGGATGATGCGGTACATCCAGCTGTCCAACCGGGTGCCAGGTTCCCACTGATCGCTGCGCTCCAGCGCGCGCTCACAGGCCGTCTGGACCAGGTCGTCAGCGTCTTCGCGCTGGCCGGTGAGCCCGTAGGCGAATCGCCTGAGTCTGGGCAGCAGAGTGACCATTTCTTCGCGGACATCGGTCATGGGTCAGAAAAGTTTCGTTACGGGAACAACGGGGCGGCCGCCGGTTTATTCCCTTTGCCAAGAAAAAGCCCGGTGTCCATCTGACAGGCCTTGGACCGCGCGGGGCCGGGTGGCGAACGCAACTGTAACCAGTCATTGTGGCCGGGGAATAAAGCAGACCGGCCAACGTTCTTGTGTGCATGTCCCCCACTCTGGAGCTTTTCATGTCCCACGTGCTTGCCCATGACACGACCCACACCGACGATCGACCTGTCCTGTTCAGACTTCAGCCCGCCCTGTTTCTGGGGTTGGGCGGGTGGGTCTCGATTCCACCCAGGATCGACCCGCAAGCGCCTGTGCTGGTGGCGGTTCACGGCGTGGGAAGGGATGCCAGAAACCAGGCCAGCGCCTTCGCTGCTCGGGCCGCAGAGCAAGGCCGGATGGTGGTGGCGCCTTGTTTCGACGAGCAAGCCTGGCCAGGCTATCAGCGCCTCGGGAGCCGGGGTCGGCGGGCCGATCTGGCGCTGGTGCGACTGCTGGACCTGATTGCCTTTCGCTGGCAGGTCAACACCCGTCGCATGGTCCTGTTCGGGTATTCGGGCGGGGCCCAGTTTGCACACCGCTTTGCGCTGCTGCATCCGCACAGGGTGATGCGGCTGAGCCTGTGCGCCAGTGGCTGGTACACCTGGCCAAGCGAGGAGGCCTTTCCGATGGGTCTGGGCGACGGTACTGGCCCGACGGCCTTTCTTGGCCAAGTGGCCAGGAACAACTTCGGTCGTCTGTTGCAGATGCCTTTGCAGGTGATGGTCGGCACAGAGGACTGTCTGGCCGACGAGCGCACCCGAAGCACCGGGCAGCTCGACCGGTTGCAAGGCACACACCGCCTCGAGCGTGCACGGCGTTGGGTGGCCGTGCTCAGGGATGAAGCCCTGCGTCGTGGCCTGCAGCCCCGCGTCGAACTGACCGAGCTCGCCGGCGCAGGTCACGACTTCCGACAGTGCCTGGCTGGCGGCGAGTTGCTGGAACAGGTGCTGCCACGGACCAGCGGCCAGCAGCAACGTCTGGGGCAGGCTGCGTGAGGCTTCGCGCCCAACCCCGCTGGCGCACTTCGACCGTTTGCACCCCTGTTTTCCTCACTGTATCTCCACTCTTGTACACCCACCAGGAAAGACCTCCCATGAAATCCGAGCACGCATTCATGATCCAGCACGCCCTTCAGTCAGCCAAATGGGCTTTTTCGACGCGCCGCGTCCGGCGCGAGGACGCGGAGGGTGTCCGCAGTGACGTCAGCGCAGCGGTCTCGGGCGATCTGGTCCTTGGCCGCATCGTGCAGGTGGGTGCCCACCCGCGACTGCAGCTGGCAGAAGGGCGCCACAGCGACCTGTACGAAGACGACCTGGTGGTGGTGGCCTGTGGTGCCCGTTACGCCAGCGATCAATTCGAAGGCATCGCGCAACTGTCCAACGATGGCGCCGATCTGCTCGCTGGCGGGGGCTGCCTGGGTACCGTCCGGGAGCGCCACGCGCGCATGAAGGCACCCACACGGGTCCAGCCCCTGGGTCTGCTTTGCGATGCGACAGGCTCTGTGCTCAACCTCTGCAACTACGCAGAGCCAGCCCCACGCTACCGCGGCGGCATGCGGGTCATCGGCGTGGTCGGGGCCTCGATGAACTCGGGCAAGACATCGGCGGTTTCGTCACTGGTACATGGCCTGGAACGGGCCGGCTACCGCACGGCGGCCATCAAGGCCACCGGGACCGGCGCCTTCGGCGACTGGTGGGCCTACCATGATGCGGGCGCCAGCTTTGTCACGGATTTCACCGACGCCGGCATGGTCTCGACCTACCGCCAGCCCTTGGCACGCCTGCGCGAGGGGCTGGACCGGATGCTGGGCCGTGCCGAAGCGGCAGGATGCGATGTGGCGGTGGTCGAGCTGGCGGACGGTGTGTTGCAGGAAGAAGCCCGGGCACTGCTGCTCGACAGCTTCGTTCGACAGCACTTCGGCGGTTTCCTGTTTGCCGCGCCCGACGCACTGGCCGCGGTGGGCGGACAGGCCAGCATGGCGGCGCTCGGACACGCGGTTCTCGGGCTGACCGGCCTGCTGACGGCCTCACCGCTGAGCGCACAAGAAGCCGGCAGGGCCACCACGCTCCCGGTGTACTCACGCGAGGCCTTGCGCGATGCGTCGACCGCCGCCAGTGTGCTGTCGCAGCTGCCCGAATCGGTCTTTCACGCACACACCGCCAGTGCGCCAGCAAGGCAGCATGAACACGCCTGATTCCGGTCCGCAGGCGGGCGACCGCTGGCCCCGTCTGTGGTCGACGGGCCGCAGATCACTGGTGCTGGCCGTGTTGGCGCTGGGGCTCATGCAGGCCCTGTCGATGGCCGGCATGGCCTGGGGCATACGTGCGTCTTTCATCGCCCTGCACACGCCGGGCGTCGTGCGCCTGTGGCCGCTGGCCATTGTGGTCATGGCGGGGTTCTTGCTGGCGCTGGCACGGTGGCAGGAAAACAAGCTGTCGGAGCGGCTGGGACAACGCTTTGCGAACGATGTCCGGGCCAGGTTGTTTGAAGCCAGGGCCCTCAGCACAGGCCTGCCACGCCGTGGCCCCTCGGACCGGACGGTGCTGCAGCAGCTGACCAGCGACATGAGCGCCATCCGTCTTTGGGTGGGCAAAGGGGTTCTGCGCTCCCTGGTGTCCGCCTTTCGCCTGGGTTCCCTGTGCGTGATCCTGGCCTGGTGGATGCCATCGACGCTGGCGCTGGGCGTTCTTGTCTGCATGGCGCTGGGTCTGGCAGGCATGTACCTGGTTTCCACCCGCCTGACCCGGGTCCATCGGCGCCTGAACCGGGCCCGGGCAGGTCTCACGCGCTTCCTGACCGAGCGGCTGCCACAGGCCGCGGCGCTGCGGCTTGCCGGCCGGCTGAGCAGGGAGACCGAGTCGCTGACCCGCCGGACGAAAAGACTGGAATGCCAGGCCGTCCACCGGCAGCAACTGCACGGCCTGATGCGCTCGATTCCGGACGGAGTGCGGGGCCTGTCGGTGGCCTGGGTACTCGCCGTGGCCATGACCCGGGGTCTGAGCGCCGCCGACACCGCCGCGTGCCTGGCCATGGTGGGCCTCATGATTCCTGGCTTGCGCGATCTCGCCGGTGTCTGGGACCGGCGTGCTGCCGAGGGTGAAGTCAGGCGCCGTCTGCGGCCGTGGCTGAACAGCCAGGCCGAGCGGTCGAAGGAAGCTGCTGTTGCCGGCCACGAGCGCGGCCCAAGACCTTCCATGGCGCCCGATGTCGAGGACCACGCTGCCACCACCCTGGCGCTGCAGCCCGGGCAGAAGGTGCTGCTGAAAGCCAGAGATGCTCAGTCGTGCCGACTTTGGTTGCAAACACTGGCCAACACGACCGCTGAGCACTCCCGACACGCGCTGCTGGATGCGCTCCCGCATCCGCCCAGCGTCACACTGGTGAACCGACACGCACCCATGCTGGGGGGCAGCCTGAGGCGCGCAGCCACCCTGGGTTCGGCACGACGACCAGGTGATGCCAAGGTGCTGCGCGTCTTGAAGGAGGTGGGTTTGTGGTCTCTGGTGGACCGCGTGGGCGGTCTCGACGGCCGGGTGGGCTGGTCAGGCGAAGGTCTGTCCGACGATGAACGCTCACGCCTGCTGTTGGCACGTGCGATGCTGTCCAGGTCCGACCTGGTGCTGCTGGATGAGCTGCCGCTGGCATGGACACCGGAACTGGACGTCGCCGTCGGGCGATGGCTACTGCGCAGCAAGGCCACCGTGGTGCTGGCCCACGCCTATTCCCGGGTGGTCGAACAACAC
>SBFU01000189.1 GCA_006227785.1 Burkholderiales bacterium | reverse complement strand
TGCCCGCACGAGGACAAACTGTTCATCTGCACCGGCGGCGGCCCGGGCATCATGGAGGCGGCCAACCGGGGCGCCCATGACGAAGGCGCGCTCAATGTGGGCCTGAACATCACCCTGCCCCACGAGCAGTCCGGCAACCGCTACATCACGCCGGAACTCTGCTTCAAGTTCCACTACTTCGCCCTGCGCAAAATGCACTTCATGATGCGCGCCAAGGCCCTGGTGGCATTCCCTGGCGGCTTCGGCACGCTGGACGAGCTGTTCGAGATCATCACCCTCGTGCAGTGCAAGAAGGCCAAGCCGGTACCCATCGTGCTGTTCGGCACCGACTACTGGAAGCGGTTGATCGACTTCAATGTGCTGGTCGAGGAAGGCGCCATCTCAGCCGAGGATCTGGACCTGTTCATCACCGTCGACGATCCTCAGCTGGCCTGGGAACACATCGTCCGTTTCTACGACCTGCCGGCCGGAGCGTCGCGCTGCGCCTGAGTCTCGGGTGACCAACCGCCGCCCAGGGCCCGGAACAGGTCGACCTGGTTGAGCTGACGGGCCAGCCGGGTCTGGCTCAGTGCCTGCCGGGCGGCGAACAGTGAGCGCTGGGCATCGAGAACATCGAGAAAGCTGGCCACGCCATTGCGGTAGCGCAGGTCGGCCAGGCGCAGTCGCTCGGTCTCGGCCTGCACCAGTGACTCCTGGGCGGCCAGTTGGTCCTTGAGGGTAGCCCGTCCCGCCAGGGCATCGGACACCTCGCGGAAAGCCGTCTGAATCGCCTTTTCGTACTGGGTCACGGCGGCGTCCCTTGCCACCCTGGAAGCGTCCAGTGCGGCCTGGTTTCGCCCCAGATCGAAGATGGGCAGCATGGCCTGTGGTGCGACGCTGAATCCCCATGAGCCGTCCTGGAACAGGCCGGACAGTTCGGTGCTGGCGGACCCCAGCGAGGCCGTCAGCGAGATGCGGGGAAAGAAGGCCGCCCGTGCGGCGCCGATGTTGGCGTTGGCAGCCTTGAGTTGCTGCTCGGCCTGGCGGATGTCGGGGCGGCGTTCCAGCAGGCCTGACGGCAGCCCCGCAGGCACCTCGGCCAGCGATGCGGGCACGCCTTGCGCATCGGGTGCGGGCAGAAGCCCTTCCGGTACGGTCTGGCCAGCAAGCAGGTTCAGGGCATTGAGCCGCTGGCTGCGCTGCCGCTGCTGCTGGGCCAGGGTGGCACGCGCTGCAGCCGTCAGGGACTCGGCCTGACGCAGGTCAAGGGCCGATGCGGCACCATTGTCGAAACGCAAGCGCGTCAGGCGCAAGGCCTCCTCTCGCGTCTGCAGTGTGCTGCGTGTCAAGGTCAGCAACTCGTCGTCCACCTGCAGTGACAGCCAGGTGCTGGCCACCGCCGCCACCAGGCTGGTCTGGGCGGCCCGCGCCGCCTCTTCGCTGGCAAAGAACTGGGCCAGCGCGGCTTCGCTGAGACTGCGCAGGCGACCGAAGAAGTCGATCTCCCAGGCGCTGACCATCAGGCCTGCGGTGTAGGCGCTGGTGGTGTCGCCGTCCTCACGCGACTGGCGGCTGCCTGTGGCGCCCAGGTTGACCGTGGGCCATTCGTTGGAACGCTGGATGCGGTACTGGGCACGCACCAGATCCACATTGGCCAGGGCCAGTCGCAGGTCCCGATTGTTGGCCAAAGACAGCTCGATGAGTTCACGCAGGCGGGCATCCCCGACAAAGTCGGACCAGGAAGGCAGACCCGATGCATCCTGGTCTGCGCTGGCGCCCGTGAAACTGGTGGGCACAGGGGCCTCGGGTCGCTCGTACACCGGGGTGAAGGAACAGGCCGACAGCAACGCGAGCAGAGCCAGCCCCATCGGCAACAGCCGCCACCTCGGCAGCGGTTGGTTCAGATCAAATTCAGCGGACATCGGAATGCACCCCCATATGGGCCGCCTGCTCGGCGTGAATGTGGTTCTGCCGTGCGCTGCCCTTGAAGAGCGTACGAACCACGACAAAGAAGACCGGAACAAACACGACCGCCAGCACCGTACCAGTGAGCATGCCGCCGACCACGCCGGTACCGATCGCTCGCTGGCTGGCCGAGCCGGCACCGGTGGCGAGGAACAGCGGCACCACACCCAGCGTGAAAGCCAGCGAGGTCATGATGATGGGTCGGAACCGCAGGTGTGCGGCCTCCAGCGCCGCCTCGATCACACTCTTGCCCTGGGCCTGCAGGTCTTTGGCGAACTCGATGATCAGAATCGCGTTCTTGGCCGACAAGCCGATGATGGTGATCAGGCCGACCTGGAAATACACGTCATTGGCATAGCCGCGCAGCAAGGTTGCCACCAGCACCCCGATCACGCCCAGCGGCACCACCAGGATGACCGACAGCGGGATGGTCCAGCTTTCATAAAGGGCCGCCAGACAAAGGAAAACGGCGAGGATGGCGAAGGCGTACAGGATGATGGCCTGGGCACCCGCCAGCTTTTCCTCGCGGGACTGGCCGGTCCATTCGAAACCGAAACCCTGCGGCAGCCGGGCAGCCAGCGCCTCCATTTCGGCCATGGCCTGGCCGGTGCTCACGCCAGGCGCAGCGCTTCCGCTGATGCGCATGGAGGGGTAGCCGTTGTAGCGCACGGTCTGCATCGGGCCAGTGATCCAGCGGGTGGTGGCCACCGCCGACAGCGGCACGGCCTGGCCCCGGTTGTTCAGCACGCTGATGCGCAACACGTCTTCGGGCTGCATGCGCGCGGTGGCATCGGCCTGCACCACGACACGCTGCAGGCGTCCAGCATTTGGAAAATCATTGGCATAGGTGGAGCCCAAAGCGGTACCTATGGCGCTGCTGATGCTGTCGAAGCCGATGCCCAGGGCGTTCGCCTTGTCGCGGTCGATGTCGATCTCCAGCTGAGGAGCGTCTTCCAGCCCATCGGGCCGAACCTGGGCGAGCAGGCTGCTCTGCGAGGCCATGCCCAGCATCTGGTTGCGCGCCGCGATCAACGCATCCCTACCCAGTCCGGCACGGTCCTGCAACCGGAAGCTGAAACCGGAGGACGATCCCAATTCCGGAATGGGCGGTGGGCTGAGCGGAAAAATGAAGGCATCGCGGATACCCGACAGGGCACCGAAGGCGCGACCCGCCAGGGCGCTGGCTGAGCTGCCGGGTTCGGTGCGTTCGGCCCAGTCCTTGAGCGTGACAAAGGCCAGCGCGGCGTTTTGCCCCTGCCCTGAGAAGCTGAAGCCCAGCACGCCCACCATGCTCTGGACCTCGGGCTGGGACAGCATGAATCCTTCCACCTGCTTCATCACCTCCAGCGTGCGTTGCTGGGTGGCACCGGGCGGAAGTTGCACGTTGACCAACAGGGTGCCCTGGTCTTCGCTGGGCAGGAAGGAAGTCGGCAGACGGGCATAGATCACCGCAGCAGCGGCCACGATGGCCAGGTAGATCACCAGCGTGCGCCCGGCGCGGGGCAACACCCAGGCCACACCACTTTCGTACCGGCGCGCGGTGCTGGCAAAGCCTCGGTTGAACCAGCCGAACAAGCCGCTCTTGGCGTGCGCGTGACCCGCTGGCACCGGTTTGAGCAGCGACGCACAAAGGGCTGGCGTGAGCGACAAGGCCAGGAAGGCGGAAAAGGCGATGGACATGCCCATGACAGCCGCGAACTGGCGGTAGATGTTGCCCACCGACCCACTGAAGAAGGCCAGGGGCACGAACACCGAGATCAGCACCACCGTGATGCCGATGATGGCACCCGAGATCTGCCCCATGGCCTTGCGCGTGGCTTCGAGCGGGGGGAGCCCCTCCTCGCTCATGATGCGCTCGACGTTTTCCACCACCACGATGGCATCGTCCACCACGATACCGATCACCAGCACCATGCCGAACATGGTCAGCACGTTGATGGAGAAACCCAGCGCCAGCAGCCCGGCAAATGTCCCCAACAGCGCCACCGGCACCACCAGCGTCGGAATGACGGTGTAGCGCCAGTTCTGCAGGAACAGGAACATCACCAGGAACACCAGCGCCACGGCCTCGGCCAGCGTGATGGCAACCTGTTGAATGGAGATCTTCACGAAACGCGAGCTGTCGTAGGGGATGGACCAGTTCACGCCTTCGGGGAAAAACCGCTCGAGTTCGGCCATTTTGGTCCGTACCGCCTCGGCGGTGGCCAGCGCGTTGCCGTTGGGCGAGAGCTGGACGCCGATGCCGGTCGATGGCTTGCCATTGAGCCGGGCCGAGGTGGCATACGCCTGGGCACCAAGCTCGATCCGCGCCACATCCTTGAGCCGCACGGTGGAGCCGTCGCTGCCGGCCCGCAGCACGATGTTGCCGAACTGCTCGACACTGCTGAGCTGGCCACTGACCACCACGGTGGCCGATATCCCCTGCCCGGCCACGTTGGGCAGGGCACCGATCTCGCCCGCTGACACCTGCGCGTTCTGGGCGCGGATGGCCTGGGTCACGTCGGCCGCACTGAGGCTGAACCCCTGAAGCTTGGCCGGATCGATCCAGATCCGCATGGCGCGCTCGGTGCCAAACAGCTGGGCCTGTCCAACGCCTGGCAGGCGCTGCAGTTCAGGCACCACGCTGCGCGACGCGTAGTCGCCCAGAGCCACCGGGTCGAGCGCGGGATTGTCACTGGAGAGAATGGCAAACAGCAGGAAGTTGCTGCGTGCCTTGTCCACGCGGACACCCTGCTGGGTCACGGCGGCCGGCAGGCGAGGCGTGGCGCGAGCCAGCCGGTTCTGCACATCCACCTGGGCCAGGTCCACGTTCGTGCCGGGTTCGAAGCTCAGCGTCAGCTGGCCCGTGCCGTTCGCCTGGGTCACCGACTCCATGTAGATCAGGCCAGGAGACCCGTTCATCTCCTGTTCGATCACGGACATGACGCTTTCTTCCAGCGTCCGGGCCGAGGCACCCGGATAGGCTGCGCTGATGACAATGGAAGGCGGCGCCACCGGCGGGTATTGCGAGATGGGCAACTGGGTGATGGAGACCGCACCGGCCACCAGGATGAACAGCGCAATCACCCATGCGAAGATGGGGCGGTCAATGAAAAAGCGGGCCATGTTGCCAACCCCTTACTGACCGGCCGGCGCCCAGGGCACGGCTTTCACCGGCGCCCCCGGGGGCAGCATCTGCAGCTTCTGGAATCCGTCGACCATGACCTGTTCGCCGGCCTCCAGGCCTTGCATGACGATCCACTGACCGCCCTGCTGCCCCCCGATCTTCACCTGGCGCCGCTCGACCTGACCGTCTGCCTTCACCACCCGCACGGAGTCGCCCTGCGCAGTGCGGCTGACCGCCTGCTGCGGCAGGGTGATGGCATTGGCCGCGGCGGCCTGGACCAGCCGCACCCGCACATAGAGTCCGGGCAGCAACTGCCGCCCCGGGTTGGGAAGCTCGGCCCTCAGGCTCACCTGCCCGGTGGAGGCATCCACCGTCAGGTCGGAGAACAGCAGTCGCCCAGCCTGCGCATGCTCGGTGCCATCATCGAGCACCACCCGCACTTCGGCAGCGTCCTTTCCTGCCGCCTTGAGCTGGCCTGACTCAAGTGCGCGGCGCAGACGCAGGGCCTCGGAAGCCGACTGGGTGAAGTTGACGTACAGGGGGTCGACCTGCTGGATGACAGCCAGCGGCGTGGCCTCACCCAGCCCCACCAGTGCACCTTCGGTGACCAGCGAGCGGCCGATACGGCCTGCGATCGGAGCTGTCACGCGCGCATAGCCCAGGTTGATGTTGGCCGTCTGCACTGCCGCCTTGCCTGCCGCCACATCGGCCTCGGCCACCTGGCGCGCAGCCTGCGCGTTGGCATATTCCTGCTGGCTGATGGCATTTTCAGCCACCAGGGGCGCATAGCGTTCGGCCAGGGCGCTGGCCTGTGCCAGGTTGGCTTCGGCCCGGGCGAGGCTGGCCCTCGCGGTCTGCAACGCTGCCTCATAGGGCGCAGCGTCGATCTGGAAAAGCACCTGCCCTGCCTTGACCTCGCTGCCTTCGGTGAACACCTGGCGCTGCACGATGCCAGCCGCACGGGCACGCACCTGCGCCACGCGTGAAGCCTCCAGACGACCGGGCAACTCGCTCTGCAGCCCCACTTCCGCGGGGGTGACGGTGACAACACCCACCTCCGGAGCGGGCATGCCCGCACCTCGTGCGGCGTTGGCGGCTTGGTCAGCCTGGCCACAGGCAGTGAGCGCGGCCACCAGCGGTAAAAGCATCAGGGGGCTGCGCCAGATGCGGGCATTGAGGACCTTGGAATGTGACGGCATGCAAACCTCTTGCGGCAAAAAGACCCTTGGGAAGGAGCGGAAGTATACATACAACCGTGAATGTATGTATATTCAAGGGGTTTCTCCTGTACTGTTTCAATATGGTCCGCCGCACAAAAGCCGACGCCGAAGCCACACGATCTGCCCTGCTTGACGCGGCCGAACAGCTGTTCCTGGCCAATGGCGTCTCTCGCACCTCGCTGCAGGACATCGCCAGCGCAGCCGGGACAACCCGTGGCGCCATCTACTGGCATTTTCAGGACAAGGCGGCCCTCTTCCACGCCATGATGGAGCGGGTCACCCTGCCCATGGAACAGTCGATCAATGCCGCCCAGGCCATCGAAACGCCATTGCAGCGTCTGCGCCTCTCGGTGCTGACGGCACTGCGCATCACAGCCAGTGACGAACAGGCGCGGCGGGTGTTCATGATCGCCACCCAGCAGGTCGAGTTCAACGGAGAAATGCTGGCCGTGCGCGAACGCAAGCTCCGCTGGCGCGACGAATACCTGCGCTACCTGGAGCAGGAGTTCGAGGCGGCCGCAAGAGAAGCCGGCATCACGCTGCCCGTGGACACCCGCACGGCGGCGCTCGGGCTCAAGGCCATCCTGTCCGGCGTTCTCGACAACTGGCTTCTGGACACCGCAAGCTACGATGTGGTGTCGGTGGGTACACAGGTCATGGACCGGTACCTTTGCGGGCTGGGCCTCAGTCTGCCACCCGTCGCTCCGGCACCGCGTCGGGCGGTACCGGCGCCTTCGAACGCAGCTTCAGATGAAGCGCCGCCTCGCCCATCAGGTTCGCCGAAACGGGTGCGGTCACAAACACGAACAGCGTGATCAGCAGCTCGGCGATGCCCGGGTAGCCGTGCGTGTAGGTGACCAGCATGGAAGCAATCAGCATGCCGCCCACCCCCAGTGTCGACGCCTTGGTGGGTGCGTGCAGACGCATGTAGAAGTCGGGAAAACGCACCAGTCCGACAGCCCCCACCAGCAGGAAGAAGCTGGCAATCAGGATCAGGACGGCAGCGATGTTTTCAAACCAGGTGCTCATGTCGTTGTCTCCATGATGGGGTCACTCGACCACATCACCGCGGTTGATGTAGCGGGCCAGTGCCACCGTGGACACAAAACCGAGCATGGCCACGATGAGCGCGGCCTCGAACAGCAGCACGGTGTCCCATCGCATGTCGAGCAGGATGATCAGGGCCACGACACTCATGTAGAGCGTGTCCAGCGCCAGCACCCGGTCGGCGATGTCGGGCCCCTTGAACAGGCGCCAGCTGCACATCAGCACCGCCGCTGCCACACTCAAAATGCCGACATTCAACGCGAAATCCAGCAAAGGGCTCATGCACCACCTCTTGAGCTGTCAGGGTGTCCAGGGGCGGGCAACCTGAAGATCCGGATCAGGGGCGCCTCGTAGCGCGCCTTCATGTCCTGCACCATGGTCTGCGGGTCATCGCAGTCCAGCGCATGCACCATGATCTCGCGACGATCTTCACAGATGGTGATCGAGACCGTTCCAGGGGTCATGGTGATGATGCTGGCAAACAAGGCGTTCACCCTCGGGTGATCGGTCTCCAGCGGCACGCGCAGCCACGCAGGCCGGGGCCGTTGCATCGACCCCAGAGTGATGCGGGCCACCGTGATGTTGGCCACCACGATGTCCCACAGCACCACCATGGTCAGCCGTACCGTGGTGGGCCAGTGGATGCGGCTGGCCTCACCCAGAAACGGGGCCAGCAGGCGTGGAATGGCCCATGCGATCAGCAAGGCCGAGATCCAATGGACCAGCGCGACACTGTGCACCAGCACCAACCAACTCACGCCCAGCTGCAACGACAGCACAGGGTGCGGGAACCAGCGGCGCCCGATGGAAACGGGGGAAGCGTCCTTCATTTGGCCTCCTTCGATGGGGGCTGCTCCCCCGCGCCAACGGATGGGCGAACGAAAGGACCACGAGAGCCGTCGTAAGGCAAGGTGGTTCGCAGTTCGACACCACCCTGGCGTTTCAGGATGGTCTGGGCGTAGAAGGCCTTGTCGGCCAGCTGCTGCGCGGTCGCGTCGGTGTAGCGTTTGATGGGTGAGGCCATCACAGCCATCAGCACCGTCAGAACCATCAGCGACGCCGCCGCACCCAACATGCGGGGACTGCGCCCGGCATCGTGGCTGTCGTCGTCCGGCTCGACATGCCAGAAAAGCACCACGCCAGCCCGGGCCAGGCCGATGATGGTCAGAAAGCCCACCACCAGCACCACAACCCAGACCCAGACCTGGGCGGGCAATCCAGAACTGCTCTCCAGGATCATGAGCTTGCCGATGAAGCCGGGCAAAGGCGGCAAACCGGCGGCCGATGCCGCTCCAAACAGCATCATGACGCCCAACAGCACGGGCTCTCGCACCGCCGTCGCAGGCTGAAGCCGGTCACGGGCACCGCCTCGCTGAGCCGCCACCAGCTCGACGAACAGGAACAGGCCGGCGATGACAACCGTGCTGTGCAAGGTGTAGTAAAGCGCAGCGGACAAGGTGGCGGGCGTGAACAGCCCGACACCGGCCAGAATGGTGCCCACCGACGACACCGTGAGGTAGGCCACCAGTCGGCCCATGGTGTGCGACGCCAGCGCGCCGATCACACCAAGCACGCTGGTCAGCAGGGCCAGCGGCAGCAACCAGGGTTGGGCAGTGAAGGATGCTTCGCCTGCATCGACGCCGACAATGACCCAGTGCATGCGGATGATGCTGTAGACCCCCACCTTGGTCATGATGGCAAACAGCGCGGCCACTGGCGCGCAGGCGGCCGCATAGGTCCCCGGCAGCCAGAAGTACAGCGGCACCAGCGCCGCCTTCAGGCCGAACACCACCAGCAGGATCAGTGCGGCGGCCTGAAAGAGGACCAGTCCATCGCCCTCAAGGGAAGCCGCCTGAAGGGCCACATCGGCCATGTTCAGGGTGCCGGTGGTGGCATAGACCATGGCCAAGGCCACCAGGAAAAGTGCCGAGGCCGACAGGTTGAGCACCACGTAGTGCACCCCCATGCGCAGCCGCTCGCGACCCTGACCGTGCAGCAGCAGCACATAGGAGGCGATCAGCAGCACCTCGAAGAAAACGAACAGGTTGAACAGGTCGCCGGTCAGGAAGGCGCCACACAGCCCCATCAACTGAAACTGGAAGATGGCATGGAAATGGCGTCCCCGGGTGTCCCAGCCTCCACAGGCATAGGCAAGCACCGGCAAGGCGATGAGCGAAGTCAGGAGCACCATCAGTGCCGAAAGACGGTCCACGACCATCACGATGCCGAAAGGTGCCGGCCACTCACCGAGCTCATAGACCGTCAGTTCGCCGGTCGAGGCCCGCCAAACCAGGCCCATTGCCATCGACAGCCCCAACGCCGTGGAGCCAAGCGCCAGTCGCCGGCGCCAGCGCAGGCGCGCGGTCAAATGGCCGCCACCCTGCGCCGACATGCCGTCATGGTCCCCCAACAGCAGCAACAGTACGGCAGTGAAGGCCGGCAGCAGCACCGACAGCACCGGCGCATGCTGTCCCCAGAAATCCAGCATGGGCTGCAGCATCAGGCACGCTCCCCGTTGTTCTCATCGGCCGAACGCCCCGAGACGTGGCCAGATGCATGTCCTGGCTCATGGCCGTCAACGTGGTCGCTGCCGCTTTCATGACGGCTTCGCAAGGCCAGCTCGATGACGAAGCCGGTGGTGGCGAAGCCGATCACGATGGCGGTGAGCACCAGAGCCTGGGGCAGCGGGTCGGCCACCGCCTCACTGCCCACCAGGATCGGGAGTGCGTCCGTCCACAGCCGGCCCATGAGAAAAATGAACACGTTGACGGCGTAACCGATCAAGGACAGTCCGAGCACCACCGGAAAGGTGCGCCCCCGCAGCAACAGGTAGATGCCGCAGGCGGTGACAAAACCGATGCCCGAGGCCAACAGGAATTCCATGCTCATGGGTTGCTCCTTGGGCCAGTGGCCTGCGGTGGCTCCTGGCTGGCCGATCCCAGCACCGATATGGTCAGCAGCGTGCTCCCCACCACAGTCAGGTAGACGCCCAGATCGAACAGAGCTGCCGATGCGAACGGCAGCTCACCGAGGAGGGGCACATGCGGATGTCCATGGGCACTGGTGAGAAACGGACGACCGAACACGAAAGCGGCGACACCAGTCAAGCCGGCGATGCCCAGGCCAGCGCCGATCCAGCGCACGAAGCGCCGGCCATGCTCGGACTTCAGGTGGGTTTCCGCTCTGTCTTGTCCCATGGCCATGTACTGCAGAACCAGCGCGACCGCCGTGATCAGGCCGGCAATGAAACCACCGCCAGGCATGTTGTGTCCGCGCATGAAGATGTAAATGGTGAACACCAGCGCCACCGGCAGCACCACGTTGGCCGCCACCCGCAGCAACAAGGGGTGCTCACGGAAGGTCCAGGGCAACCCGTGCTCATCCACCGCAGGCCTGCGTGTGCGCATGCCTTCCATCAGCGCCAGCACACCGATGGCCGCGATGCCCAGCACCGTGATTTCGCCAAAGGTGTCGTAGCCGCGGAAGTCAACCAGGATCACGTTGACGACATTGGAGCCTCCGCCCAGCGGGATGGCGTTCTCCAGGAAGAACCAGGAGATGGAACTGTGGTCGCGGGTCAGAAGTACCCAGGCAATCCAGCTCATGCCCGCGCCACCAGCCAGCGCCAGGATCCCGTCACGCAGTTTGCGTGCACCCGATGACTCGCGAGGCGAATGCTGTGGCAACAGGGCCAGCCCCATCAGCAGCAGCACGGTGGACACCAGCTCCACCGACAGCTGGGTCAGGGCCAGATCAGGTGCCGACAGACTGACGAAGGCCAGTGACGTGGCCAGGCCGACCACCCCCACCAACACCACGGCCAGGAATCGCTGATGGTGCGAAACCGTCAGGGCCATGCAGGTGGCCAGCAACAGGAGCCAGACAGCCACCGCCAGCGGGTCGGCAGGCAGCAGCTCACGGTCACCCGTCCCGAGGCCGCTGCCCAGCAACGGCGCAGCGCCGACCACGATGGCCGCGGCCACCATCCAGGCCAGGTACCGCTGCAGCGACCCGTTTTCCAGCTTTGCCGACAGGCGACCGGCGAAACCGAACAGTCCATCCACCGCCGCATCAAAGACCTGCCTCCCGGTGGCGGGGCCAAACCAGTCTTCGGAACTGATGCGGTGCAGACGGCGCCCGCGCGCCAGCCACAGGTACAGCCCGACGCCAGCCATCAGGGCGACCACGCTCATGAGCAGAGGCAGGTTGAACCCGTGCCAGATGGACAGGTGGTAATCCGGCAGGGGCCGGGCCACCAGGGCCGTGGCGGCCACATCGACCAGTGGACCGAAGGTGACCGCCGGCAACAGGCCGACCAGGATGCACAAGGACACCAGCAGCATGGCCGGCAGCTTCATGCCCAGCGGGGGTTCGTGCGGGTGGGTGTTGGGCACGTCGCCAAGGGGGCCGTTGAAATAGGTGTCGTGCACGAAGCGCAGCGAGTAGGCCACACTGAAGACGCCAGCCAGGGTCACCGCCGCGGGCACCAGCCAGGCCCACAGACCGGCGGTACCGACCACCGCCTCGGTGAAGAACATTTCCTTGGACAGGAAGCCGTTGGTCAATGGCACGCCGGCCATGGAGGCGGCCGCCACCATCGACAGCGTGGCTGTCCAGGGCATGAGCCGGTACAGCCCCCCCAGTTGGCGCATGTCGCGCGAATGCGTCTCATGGTCCACGATGCCCGCGATCATGAACAGCGAGGCCTTGAAGGTGGCATGGTTCAGCACATGGAAGACCGCTGCAACGGCAGCCAGCGGTGAACCCAGCCCCACCAGGAAGGTAACCAGACCGAGGTGGCTGACGGTGGAGTACGCCAGCAGGCCTTTGAGGTCGTGTTTGAACAGCGCGATGAAGGCAGCGAACAGCACCGTGACCAGCCCGGCGGTGGTGACAATGACCTCAAACCAGCCCGATCCGGCCAGCACCGGGTACATGCGCATGAGCAGGAACACCCCGGCCTTGACCATGGTTGCCGAGTGCAGGTAGGCCGAGACCGGGGTGGGCGCGGCCATGGCATCGGGCAACCAGAAGTGGAACGGAAACTGCGCGCTCTTGGTGAAGGCCCCCAGCAGGATCAGCAACAAGGCCGGCACGAACAGCGGATCGGCCTGGATCTCGGCCGCACGACCGACCATCTGGCTCAATTCGAAGGTACCGGCAATCTGGCCCAGCAGGACAAAACCGCCGAGCATGGCCAGACCTCCGCCCCCGGTGACCGCCAGTGCCTGGCGGGCCCCGGCACGCGCGTCGGGGCGATGGCTCCAGTAGCCCACCAGCAGGAAGGAGGACAGGCTGGTGAGCTCCCAGAACACGACCAGCAACAGCAGGTTGTCCGACAGCACCACGCCCAGCATGGCCGCCATGAACAGCATCATGACAGCGTAGAACTTCGCGGCTGAATCCTTCGGGCTCAGGTAGTAGCTGGCGTACAGGATGATCAGCAGGCCAATCCCCATGATCAGGCCAGCGAACATCAACGAAAGACCGTCGAGCCGGAAGCCGAGGTTCAACCCGATCTCGGGCACCCAGGGCTGGAACTCCAGCACCGC
>SBFU01000076.1 GCA_006227785.1 Burkholderiales bacterium | reverse complement strand
TCCTGGCTCTGCACCACGCCTGGCGCTCTGGACGGCTTCATGGCCGTGCTGGAACGTTCACGCCGGGCCGCGGCCTTCGCGCTGGCCTTCGCGGTTCATCGGCTCGACCACGACGCCGCGGTGCTCCACGAAGCGGCGCTGCTGCACGACTTCGCCGAACTGTTGCTGTGGCTGCAGGCACCGACGCTGGCGCAGGCGGTGGCGCATCGCCTGCGCACGGAGCCCGGCCTGCGCAGCCTGCAGGCCCAGCAGGAACTGCTCAACATCGCCCTGCCGGACCTGCAACACGCGCTGATGGAGGCCTGGCGGCTGCCGTCCCTGCTGGTGCGGGCCACCGACGACCGGCACCTGGAAGACCCGCAGGTGCGCAACGTGACGCTGGCCATCCGCGTGGCCCGACACAGCGCAAACGGCTGGGACGACGCGGCTTTGCCGGACGATGTGCGTGACATCGCCGACTTCCTGCGTCTGAACGAGGAACCGACACGCCGGCTGCTGCACGAGATCGACACGGCCGACGTCGACTGACGGCCGCTGCGCCCCGGGCGCTCAGGCGAAGGACAGCACGCCCATCATGCCCAGCACCACCAGCAAGTAGCGCAGGCCCTTGCCCACCGCGATCCAGGCCAGGCTTTGCCACAGCGGCATGCGCAGCCAGCCGGCGGCCAGCACCAGGGCGTCGCCCACCAGCGGCAGCACCGAGAGCACGAGTGCCGGCGTGCCCCAGCGGCGCAGGCGCCGGACCTGCGGGCCGTCCATGTCGACCTTCACGTTCTGGAAGCGTTCATAGCCCTGGCGCCCGGCGTGGCCCATGCCGAAGGTCAACAGGCAGCCCAGCAGGTTGCCCGCCAGCGCCACCGCGAATCCGGGCCAGGCCTGGTCGGGATAGGCCGTGATCAGTGCCGTCAACACGACCTCGCTGGACCCGGGCAGGATGGTGGCCGACAGGAAGGCGGAGCCGAACAGGCCCCACAGGCCCATTTCCGGCGTGGCCCAGGATTGCAGCCATTGAGAGATCGTGTGCAGCCAGTCGAGCATCGTGGCGCGGATTGTCGCTGCTCGCGACGGCGTTTCAGAACGCCAGCGCCGTGGTGCCCTTCACACGCTGGAGGACGAAGCTGGTCTTGCAGTCCTGCACGCTGGGGTGCTTGAGCAGCGACTCCATGATGAAGCGCGAGTAGTGGTCCATGTCGCGCACCACCACGCGCAGCAGGAAGTCCATCTCGCCGGTGAGCGCACTGCACTCCACCACTTCCGGCCACGTCTGCACCGAGGCGGCGAAGAGGTCCATCGGGTTGCGCTTGTGGCTCTCGGTGTGCTTTTCGAGGCGGACGTTGATGTAGGCCGTGAGCCCGAGCCCCACACGCACGGGGTCGACCAGCGCCACATAGCCGGCGATGACACCCGCGTCCTCCAGGCGGCGCACCCGGCGCAGCGCCGCGCTGGCCGACAGGCCCACGGCCTGTGCCAGCTCGTCGTACGTGCAGCGCCCTTGGGACTGCAGCACCTGAAGGATGCGCCGATCGATTGCGTCAAGCTCGGGTTCGATGGCCATGGGCGTGATTGTGCAGGGATCACGCGTCTTGACGGTGATCAAGGCCGGATTGCGCAGACTTCCTGCGCCGGTTCGGGTCTACAGTGCGTGCCACCGCGCACAGGAGACCAAGACATGCAGTTCACCCCGTGGGAAAACCCGATGGGCACGGATGGCTTCGAGTTCATCGAATATGCCGCGCCGGACCCCGCCGAGATGGGGCGGCTCTTCGAGCGCATGGGCTTCCGGGCCATCGCCAGGCACCGCCACAAGAACGTGACGCTGTACCGGCAAGGGGGCATCAACTTCATCGTCAACGCGGAGCCGGACTCGTTCGCCCAGCGCTTCGCGCGGCTGCATGGGCCGAGCATCTGCGCCATCGCGTTCCGCGTGCAGGATGCCAAGGCTGCGTACGAGCGCGCCGTCTCGCTCGGCGCCTGGGGGTATGCCGGTCAGGCCGGGCCGGGCGAGTTGAACATCCCGGCGATCAAGGGGATCGGTGATTCGCTGATCTACCTGGTGGACAGGTGGCGCGGCAAGGGCGGCGCCAAAGAGGGTGACATCGGCAACATCGGTTTCTTCGACGTCGATTTCGAGCCGCTGCCCGGCGCTTCGCTGGCGCCGGCAGGGCTGGGGCTGACCTACATCGACCATCTGACCCACAACGTGCACCGTGGCCGGATGGGCGAGTGGGCCGACTTCTACGAGCGCATCTTCAACTTCCGCGAGGTGCGCTACTTCGACATCGAGGGCCAGGTCACGGGGGTGAAGAGCAAGGCGATGACCAGCCCCTGCGGACAGATCCGGATCCCGATCAACGAAGAAGGCAACGAGACGCCCGGGCAGATCCAGGAGTACCTGGACCGCTACCGGGGTGAAGGCATCCAGCACATCGCGCTGGGCTCCGGTGACCTGTTGCAGACCGTCGACGGCCTGCGCGCCAATGGGGTCACATTGCTGGACACCATCGACACCTACTACGAGCTGATCGACAAGCGCATCCCCGGGCACGGGGAGGACGTGGCGGCGCTGCGGACGCGCAAGATCCTCGTTGACGGCAAGGCTGGGGAGCTGCTGCTGCAGATCTTCAGCGAGAACCAGCTGGGGCCGATCTTCTTCGAGTTCATCCAGCGCAAGGGTGACCAGGGATTCGGTGAAGGCAACTTCAAGGCGCTGTTCGAGAGCATGGAGCTGGATCAGATGCGCCGGGGTGTGCTGGCGCCATCCTGAGTTGCTCCTGGAGCAGGTTCCAGGCGACCGGGTGATCGACCATGGCCACGTGTGGCGTGCCGGGCAGGTGGACGGTCCTGGTGCCGGACAGGGTAGCCGTTGAGGCCGGGAAGACGATGTTGTCGCAATGGCTGTACACACAGGTGACGCGGGCACGGGTGGCCGGCTGTTCGGCGGCCTGCAGTTCGTGAAGCCAGTCTGAGCCCACGCGCATCTGTTGGGCGTTCTGGGTCGTGCCCAGTGTGGCCAGGCGGGTGCCGTGGTGGGGTGAACCCAGCGTGATCAGGTGATGGAGGTCGTCGGGCGCCCGGTCGATCCACCAGCGCCGCACCGCTAGGCCACCCATGCTGTGTGCGACGACGATGGGCGGGCAACCCGTGGTGCGCGTCATCCGAACGATGGCGGCATCGATGAGCGGGGCGTAGGCGTCGATGCTTCCGAATGCTGGCGCGAGGTCCACGGCGATGAACGGGGTCTTGTCGCGGGTCAGCCGGCTCAGCCATGGGTTCCAGAGGCCGCGGTTGCAGAAGTAGCCGTGAACAAGGACCACCCCGCGCGCGCTGGGAGCTTCCGGGGGCAGATGGTCTTTCCACCGGCCGTGGCGCAACGGTTGGCGCCAGAAGAACACCCTTGGCGCATGCATCGATTCCTGCCACCAGGCGGCCACGACGTCGCGCCACGCGGCCCGGGGCGCCGGGTCGCGCTGGTTGGTCCAGTGCATGGCCATGAACTCACCCGCGAGGACGAGCGCGTGGCCAATGAGGAAGGCAACGACCAGGGCCACCGCCGCGATGCCGGGGATCCATTCGAGTGGCCAGGCCACCAACGCGGCCGCCAGCCCTGCGATCCACAGGCCCAGAAGGGCCCGCTGCAGTTTCGCGATCATCGTGTCGGTGCCCAGTGATTCACGGCCATGCGCCGAGCCGGGGCATCATGGCGGCATGAGTGGAGACGCGACAGCAATCCTCGGGCATCTGGATTCGGTGTCCGCCATTCGAGCGCAGGTTGCCTGCGAACCGCTTCTGGCCGCGCGCTTCGAAGGCGTCAAGTCTTTCCAGCATGCGCGCTTTGCTGGCACGTACGGGGACTTGCTGGCCGATCCGGCTTACAACGGGGCTGCGCGCTTCTTTCTGGAGGAACTCTACGGCCCGCATGATTTCACGGCGCGGGATGCTCAGTTTGCGCGCATCGTACCGGCGTTGGTCAGACTGTTCCCCGGCGAGATCATCGCGACCGTGCGGGAGCTGTCCGAGTTGCACGCCTTGGCGGAGCGTCTCGACCTCGAGATGGCTCATGCACTGGTCGCGGAGGCAGGGTTGGATGGCAGGCGCTACCGCGCTGCGTGGCGCCAGGTCGGACAGGCGAGCAACCGGGCGCGGCAGATCTCCTTGATGCTGGACATTGGGCGGGCGTTGTCGCGGTTCACCAGGAACCGCTGGCTTCGCCATTCCTTGCGCATGATGCGAGGCCCGGCGCGTGCAGCTGGGCTGGGCGCGCTGCAGCAGTTTCTGGAGTCGGGTTTCGATACCTTTGCTGCTCTTGGCGCTCCCACCACGTTTCTCGAGATGATTGCCGAGCGCGAACGCAAGATTGCCGACGTGTTGTTCGACGCCGATGAGACACTTCGGCTTCCTGCCGAGTTCGACACGCTCGACTTTGCCTTTGATGCGTGACGTTCGACGATTCGCAGCAGTGGAGATTCGGAAAAACAACCAGCGGAAAAGGAAAAAGCCCGGACCATGAGGTCCGGGCTTTTCGCATAAATAGCCTGACGATGTCCTACTTTCACACGGGAATCCGCACTATCATCGGCGCTAAGGCGTTTCACTGTCCTGTTCGGGATGGGAAGGAGTGGGACCACCTTGCTATGGTCATCAGGCTTGACTGGTTGCCGCCGCGCCTGTTCGGCGTTGCGACCAATTCACAGAGTTTGAATCAGCTTGATTGCGTCTCTTGCGGCATAACTGAACCCGATATCGTCAAAGTTATAGGGTCAAGCCTCACGAGCAATTAGTACCGGTTAGCTTAACGCATTACTACGCTTCCACACCCGGCCTATCAACGTCCTGGTCTCGAACGACTCTTCAGGGGGCTCAAGGCCCCGGCAAGACTCATCTTGAGACGAGTTTCCCGCTTAGATGCTTTCAGCGGTTATCTCTTCCGCACTTAGCTACTCGGCAATGCCACTGGC
>SBFU01000188.1 GCA_006227785.1 Burkholderiales bacterium | reverse complement strand
CTGGGGCGGGAGCCGGCCAACGAGCTGCCTGGGCCGCAGACGGACACGTCGCCCGACCTGTCGGTGGCCGGATCGGCGCTGGTGGCCCGTCGTCCGCTGCCGCCCGAAGCCCCCCCGCGCCCGCAGGCCGAGCCTCTGCCCTGGCCGATCATGCAGGGCGAAACAGCCGATGCCGGGCAAGCCGCGGCCGTCCCGCTGGCACCGGAGGAGGTGGTGTCCTACGACGAGAAGGGCAACACCAGTGCTGCACCCCTGGAGGTGGGCAGCCTGATCAGCCGCCGGGTCTGAGCCCGGGCGGCCACCGCCCGTGCCGCAAAGGAAACGCCCCTTCAGGGGCGTTTCCTTTTGGGCGGCCAAGAGGCGTTGCTGGGGAGTTAGAAGTCCGCGTGGGAGGCCGTGTGGGCGCTGCCTGGCGGCTTGCTGGTCGCTCACACGGCCCACGTCCGGGCTTCTGGGCTTTCGGGCTGCAGGGATGCGGGGATGGGAGGATTTCAGCCGCAGAGCGCTTGAGGCACTGAGCGCTTCAGGCACCCAGGCAGCCAGGCACCCGGGCGCTCAGGCGCTCAGGCTCACTTCGTACTGCTGCAAGGCGCGGCGGGTGGCGTCCAGATCGCTCTGCAGCTGGGCCACCCAGTCCGGCGACAGCGGATCGGTGGTCTGCGTGGCCTGGTGCTCGATCTGGGCCGCTGTGCGGATGATGGCCCTGAAGCCCAGCAACATGGCCGTGCCCTTGAGCTTGTGGGCGTTGTAGCCGACCGCCTCGCGGTCGCCCTCGATCAGCGCGGCCTGCAAAACCGGCAGCGTGCCCTCGGGCGGTTCGAACAGCGTGTCCAGCATCTCGCTCATGGTCTCGGCAGGCATCATGGAGACGATTTCGGCATAGGATTCCAAGTCGATCAGCGAGGAGATGGACGGCGGCTCGGGCAGGCGCACGGGCAGTTCGTAGGCCGACAGCGGGAACGGGCTGCTGGGGCGCATGAGCACCGCGGTTGCCGGCACGCTGGGATCGTCCAGCAGGCCGCAACGCAACAGGGCGCGGTGCAAGTCGGCTGCCTGCAGGGGCTTGCTGGTGAACTCGTTCACCCCGACTTCGACGGCCCGCTTGCGGGTGTCGTTGACCACATCGGCCGTGATCAGGATGACCTTGATCTGCGAAGCGGGACCTTCCATGGCGCGGATCGCCTCGGTGGTGGCCAGGCCGTCGAGCACCGGCATGTGGTAGTCCAGCAGCACCACATCGAACGGCTGGCGGTTCAGAAGGTCCAGAGCTTCCTGGCCGTTTTCGCAGAAGACGGCGTCGTGCCCCATCTTCTCCAGCAGGATGTTCATGTATTTCAGATTGATCGGGTGGTCCTCGGCAACCAGCACCTTGAGCCGGCGGGTATTTTGCGGATCGAGCTGGCTGGTGCGTTCAGGTTCTGGCTCGGCCGCCTCGGGCAGATCGAGCATGACGGTGAACACGCTGCCCACCCCTGGCTCGCTGCTGACCTGGATGTCGCCGCCCATCATGCGGGCCAGGTTGCGCGAGATCTCCAGCCCCAGGCCGGTGCCGCCGATGCGACGGCGCAGCGAGTTGTCGGCCTGGTAGAAGCGGGTGAACAGGCGCTGGAGGGTGTCCTTGTCCATGCCCACACCGGTGTCCCGCACCGTCAGCACGACACCGGACCCGCCACCGGCGGCGGGTGAGAGTTCGGCGATGATGCTGCCCTCGTGGGTGAACTTGATCGCGTTGTTGATCAGGTTGAACATGATCTGGCGCACGCGCGTGGCGTCGGCCGTGACCCATTCGGGCAGATCGCTGGCGGCGTAGACATTCAGCGTGAGGCCCTTGTCGGCTGCCGCGACCTGCATCAGGCCGTCGACCTCCTGCACCAGGCTGCGCAGGTTCACAGGTCCGACCGACAGCTTGAGGGTGCCGGACTCCATGGTCGAGACGTCCAGGATGTCGTTGAGCACGCCCAGGAGGTGGATGGCCGAGTCCTGTGCGGTGCGCAGGTAGTCGCGTTGGTGGCTGCTCAGGTTGGGCTCGTCCAGCAGGGTGAGCATGCCCAGCAGACCCTGGAAGGGGGTCCGGATCTCATGGCTCATGTTGGCCAGGAACACGCTCTTGCCGTGGTTGGCCGCTTCCGCCTGGTCGCGTGCCTCGGCCAGTTCATTGCTGAGCTTCTGCAGTTTGTCGTATTGCCTGTACTGGTGGCGGATATGCCGCACCAGCAGGACCACAAAGATCAGCAGCACCACCGCCTGCACCGCTGCCAGGGAAATCACCAGCACACTTTGCTGGTGCAGCTGTTGGTTGCGCTCGTCGACGAAGCGGGCCACCGCCCGGTTGGCCTCGCGGGTGAGTTCGCCCAGCACGGGCAGGGCCTGGTCGATGCTGAAGTTCAGCGCACTGATCAGGTCGTGCTGGCCCATCAGTTCGGCTGGCCGCGCGAACATCGGGTCGGCCTGCTTGACGAAGTTTTCCAGCAGGGCCATGGCTTCGCCGTAGACCGGTGCCGATTCCAGCAGGTCGCGCCGCGGAATCTTGGTGATCAGGTCGATTCGGCTGACAAAGACTTCATAGCTCTCCAGCAATTCCCACTCGTCGATGACCGGCGCCGGAGAGTCCGCATCCTTGAGCCGGGTCTGCAGGCGGCCCATCTCGCGTTCGAGCTGGTAGGCCTGCCACATGATCGAGTCGACCTGGTTGGTGGACACATCGTCGAGCAGCTGGAACTGCTGCCACTGGATCCAGACCAGTGGCGTCAGCGTGACCAGCAACAGGCCCGACAGGGCCAGAGCCCACTGCCGGGTCTGCCACCGCGCCAGGTCGAAGAGTTTTCGGGTCATTGGATGTCGAGTGCCTTGAGCTGCCAGATGGAGCGTTCGTAGTAGACCGAGCTGCGCAGCGTGGCCGAGGTGTCGAAGGGGTAGACGATGAACAGCGGGCCTTTTTCGCGCACCGGAATCGGCTGGTCATCGATCAGCCTGGCCATGATCACGCCGTGCTGGCTGGCGTCGCTGGCCGGGATGGTGATGCGGTAGTCATTGATGGCGGTGGCGCCGATGGTCTGGCCCTGGGCCTTGACCAGCTTCAGCACATCGGACAGCAGCGGGCCGGTGAACTTGATCGGCTTGTCGTACCAGGGTGTGCGCGTGGTGAAGCTGTGCTGAGGCAGCGCCTCGATCATTTTCATGTCCAGGCGGACACCGCCCGACGGGGTGTTGCTGACGCCAAGCTTGCCGGTGACGGTCAGCACCGGGCGCTCCTTGGGCGCATCCAGTGACAGGACCGGAGCCGACAGGCCCAGCAGGGCGGCGGCGGTGGCGATCTGGAACGAACGGCGTGAGAGGGTGTTCATGCGATGACTCCACAGAAAAGGCAAGGTCAGATTCGGTGCCGGACCATGCCCGGCGATGCAGCGAGGTGGGCCAGGACGGCCGGGGCGATCTGCCGCAGCGGCAGGATTTCATGGGCAGCGCCGGCCTGGATGGCCATGCGGGGCATGCCGAAGACGACGCAGCTGGCTTCGTCCTGCACATAGTTGTAGCTTCCGGCGTCTTTCATCTCGCGCATGGCCTGGGCCCCGTCGGCGCCCATGCCGGTGAGCATGATGCCCAGGGCATTGGGGCCGAGCACCCGGGCGGCCGAGTGGAACAGCACCTCGACCGATGGCCGGTGGCGGTTGATGGGCTCGGTGTCTTCGACCACGGCCACGTAGTTGGAGCCGCTGCGGTCGATGCGCAGATGGCGTCCGCCGGGCGCAATGTAGGCGTGGCCAGGCAGGATGCGCTGGCCGTGCACGGCTTCCTGGACCCGGATCCTGCACAGGCTGTCCAGGCGGGTGGCGAAGCTGGTGGTGAAGCCGGGGGGCATGTGCTGGGTGATCACGATGGCGGGCGCGTCGGCCGGCATCGGCACCAGCACTTCCCTGATGGCTTCGGTTCCGCCGGTGGAGGCACCGATGCAGATCACCTTTTCGGTGGACATGCGCGGCAGGGGCGCGCGCGGCGGCTCCTGGCCGGCAGCCTGGGTGGGTGCTGCCGTGGATGCGGGTGCGCTGTTGGCCAGCCGGCGCACATGCGCCTTGGCTGCGACGCGGATCTTCTCGACGATGTCGCCCGACAGCTCGTTCAGGCCGCTGGTGACCCCGATGCGCGGCTTGGCCACGAAGTCGACCGCGCCCATCTCCAGGGCGCGCAGGGTGATGTCAGCGCCCTGTTCGGTCAGGGTCGAGACCATCACCACCGGCATCGGCCGCAGGCGCATCAGGCGCGAGAGGAACTCCAGACCGTCCATGCGGGGCATTTCGACGTCCAGCGTGATCACGTCCGGATTGAGTTCGCGGATCATTTCGCGCGCCACCAGCGGATCGCTGGCCGCACCCACGCACTGCATGTCGGGCTGCCGGTTGATGATTTCGGTCAGCAGGCTGCGCACCAGCGCCGAGTCGTCGACCACCACCACCTTGATCTTGTTCATGTGTCCCCCTGCCGCGCCTTCTTGTGTTCAGAACAGGTCGACCGACCCGCCCGCCGTGGACTTGGCCACCACCGCCGCGTTGCCGGCCCGCTCCTGGGTCTCGAGTGTTTCCGGATGGGAGTGCGCCAGGCGTTTGACCATGGCCTTGCCGGTCACCGGGAAATAGCAGACCTTGCGCGGGTGGATGTCCAGCACGTCCTTGGAGACGATGGAGATGCGCTCGGTCTGCAGATAGTCGATCACGAACTGGGTGTTGCGTTCACCCACGTTCATGGTGGTGAAGGAATGCATGACCTGACCGCCGCCGAAGATCTTGGCCTGCATGTGCTCGCGCCGCGCGCCGAGCTTGATCATCTCGTTGATCAGCAGTTCCATCGCATAGGAGCCGTAGCGACCGGAGGTGTCGGAGCCCCCTTCGGGCAACATGAAGTGGTTCATGCCACCGACACGGACCTTCGGGTCCCAGATGCAGGCGGCGATGCAGGAGCCGAGCACCGTCATGA
>SBFU01000289.1 GCA_006227785.1 Burkholderiales bacterium | reverse complement strand
GGCGTGCCTGGGTCCAGCAGCATCTGCACCCGGTCGCGCGGCAGCAGCTTGCCGCGCGCGGTGTGCTTGGCGCGGGCGGCCTCACCGCCGCCGAGGGTGGCTTTCTCGATCTGCGCCTTCAAGTCGTCGACCACGGCGCGCATGGCGGCGGCGTTGGCCTGGAAATCGGCGGAGCGGGCGTTGAGTTTGGTTTCAAGAATGGTCATGTTCTGGGCCTGGGTTCAATGCGTCACCTGCGGTGCCTGAGGATCACACGGCATGCAGGTCTTGTCTTCAATCAGCTCGAACGGGTGCGGCATCGCATCGCGACCCATGATTTTCAGGGTCTTGAGGCGCGCGAACCGGCCTCTGGACAAGGCTTGCCTCCTTGTGCTGCCCCGGTGCAACGGCTCCAGGAGCGCAGCCGCCAGCATAGGCCGATACGGCATCCATTGCACGCCACCCAGGTTGCAAATCGTGCCACACCATGGCAGCATGTCAGCCGTGATTGCCCGACGCCACATCGCATCCGATCCTCCTCTTGCTCGCACGCCCCGCGCGGTCACGCCTATGGCCTTTGTGCGGGCCATGTGCCTGGCACTGGAGCGGCAGGGGCAGGCCCCGGAACCGCTGCTCAGGCAGGCACAGATTGCGCCAACAGACGTCGGGCAACCCGACGCGCGCATCAACGCCCTGCAAATGGAGGTGTTTTCCGGCCTGGCGATGCGGGCCCTCGATGACGAAGCGCTGGGCTGGTTCGAACGGCCCCTGCCCTGGGGAAGCTACGGCATGCTGGCGCGCGCGTCGCTGTCGGCACCCACCCTGGGCGTCGCCCTGCACCGCTGGTGCCGCCACCACGGGCTGCTCACCCGTGACATCCGTCTCGAGGTCGACACCGCAGACGGGACCTGCTGCATCGTGCTCACCGAGCACCGACCACCCGGTGGCGATGGCAGTCTGCGCGAATTCTGCTTTGTTTCGGTGCTGCGCAACATCCACGGCCTGGCCTGCTGGCTGGTCGACTCGCGCATCCCGCTGCTCGGGGCCAGCTTTGCCTTTCCCGCACCGGCACACGCCGACGTTTACCCACTGCTGTTCGACGGTCCGGCCACTTTCGATGCGGAGCCGACCGCGCTGCGTTTCGACGCCCGCTACCTGACCCTGCCCCTCAGGCGGGATGAGCACGCCATGAACCAGATGCTGTCCCGCGCACTGGCCATTCAGGTGCGTCCCTACCGGCGCGACCGGCTGCTGATGCAGCGTGTGCGCCAGGTGCTGTTGGCCCAGCCACAACAGGCGCACAACGCCCAGGACCTGGCCGCCACTCTCAACATGTCGACCCGCACTTTGCACCGCCAGCTCCACGAAGAAGGCACCCGCTTGCAGGCCCTCAAGGACGAGGTCCGGCGTGAGCGCGCCATGGCCCTGCTGCAGCGCAGCTCGCGCCCCCTCAAGCAGGTGGCCGAAGCCGCCGGTTTTCAGAACGAGAAGAGCTTCATCCGGGCCTTTCGGGGCTGGACCGGCGTCACGCCCGGTGAATGGAGGGGCAACCGGTGAGACCAGATCAGACACCCGTCGCCCCCGACGCCGACCCGGTTGGCCGCCGGCGCTGGGTCCGCCTGGGCGCCAAGACCTTGCACGATGTGGCCTCGATCACTTTCGGTGGCGCGCTGGCCGCCTGCCTGGTCATCAACCAGGTGGCCAGCCGCGAATCGGCCGCCGAGTTCGCTGCTGCCAGGCAGTCCTTGACCGTGATCGCCCAGTACCTGCTGGTGCCGTCCATGGGCGTCGTGGTGCTCAGCGGCCTGCTGGCGCTGGCGGCCACCCGGGCCTACATGAATGCAGGCTGGGCCTGGCTCAAGGCTCTGCTGGGTCTGGCGGTGTTCGAAGCCACACTGGTGGTGGTGGGTTCAAAGGACAAGCAGGCGGCCATCATCGCTGCCTTCCCCGATCCTGCGGCGCTGGATGTCCTGCTGCGCTCTGAACGCAACACCTTGTGGCTGCTGGTCGTCCTGTGCATCATCAACGTGGTGCTTGCCGTGTGGCGGCCCCGCCTGAGCCGGAAGGCCCGCTGAGCGCCCTGCAAGCTCATCATCAACCCGGGTGCGCACGAAGCCTGTCACCCCAAACGGAGAATTCCTGCCATGGCACTGCTCAAATGGACCATGTTCGTGTTGCTGGCCCTCGTCATCGCAGCCATCCTGGCCGGTCAACTGGGCTGGCTGGGCGGTCGCATGCCCGAAGACCTCGGCGTGCGAGAGGGGCGGCTCAAACCGCCCTCGCTGACCGAGAACAGCGTCAGCAGCCAGGCCGGGCTTCACCCCGATCACCCCATGCGGGCCTATGCCGAGATTGACCCCCTGCCCATCAAAGGCGACGGGCTCGCCACCATCGCCCGGCTTTCGCAACTGCTGCAGAGCATGCCGGGCGTGAAGATCATCCAGGACAAGGGCGACGGCTATCTGTACGCCCAGTGCACATCACGCTGGATGAAGTTCGTCGACGACCTTGAACTCTGGGTCGATCCCGCCAACCAGGTGGTGCAGGTGCGCTCGGCCTCACGTGTGGGGCGCAAGGACTTCAGCGTGAACCGGCAACGGGTCGAGCGGTTGCGGGCCGGTTTGACCGCGGTGCCATAATTCGGGGACATCGACTCCGAAAGCGTCCTTGGACCTTGCGTCTATCCGGCGGACCGGCGGGCATGGGTAAGCTGCTCCACCCCACCCGCACCGTCGCTCTGGCGTTCCTGCTGGCCATTCTGGTGGGCACCGGGCTGCTCATGACCCCCATGGCCAGTTCCGGCATCGCGCCCACGACCTGGCTCACCGCCTTCTTCACCGCCGTTTCGGCGGTCTGTGTCACCGGCCTGGTGGTGGTGGACACCGGCACGCACTGGTCCATGTTCGGGCAGGTCACCATCATGCTGCTGTTCCAGATCGGCGGCTTCGGCATGATGACGGCGGCCACCCTGCTGGGCCTCATGGTCAACCGCTCGCTGCGCCTGCGCACGCGCCTGATCACCCAGGTCGAAACCCACTCCATCGGCCTGGGCGATGTGTCGGGTGTCGCCCGCATGGTGCTGCTGGTGACCCTGTTGGCAGAGCTGCTGCTGGCCCTGGTGCTCACGGCCCGGTTTGCCTGGACCTATGACATGGCATGGCCCCAGGCGGTCTGGTATGGCGTCTTCCATTCGGTATCGGCCTTCAACAACGCCGGGTTCGCCCTCCACGCCGATGGCCTCATGCGCTACGGCACTGACGCGTGGATCCTCCTTCCCATTGCCCTGGCCATCGTGGTGGGTGGCATCGGGTTCCCGGTGTTCCATGACATTCGCGCCCGCCTGAACGACCCGCGCCATTGGTCCCTGCACACCAAACTGACACTGACCGGGACGGTGGCTCTCCTGTTGGCCGGCACCGCTGTCCTGCTGTTCTTCGAGTGGTCGAATCCGAGAACCCTGGGGCCAATGGACCTTGGGGGAAAACTGCTCTCCGCCACCTTCGCATCGGTCTCGGCACGAACCGCAGGCTTCAACAGCCTGGACATCGCCGCCCTGACCCACGAGAGTTGGGCTCTGCACTACTTCCTGATGTTCGTCGGTGGGGGCAGCGCCGGCACGGCCGGTGGCGTCAAGGTCGGCACCTTCCTGATCCTGGTGCTGCTGGTCTATGCTGAAATTCGGGGACGCAGCGACTGCGAGGCCTTCGGACGCCGCATTTCCGACAGCGCCCAGCGCCAGGCGATCACGGTGCTGGTGCTGGGCAGCAGCATGGTGGTGCTGGGCACACTGGTCATCCTTCGCGGCACCGACCTGCCCACCGACCAGGTCATTTTCGAGGTGATCTCGGCATTCGGAACGGTGGGCCTGTCGACCGGGATCACCGCCGAACTGCCACCGTCCGGTCAGCTCATGCTGACCTTGCTGATGTACGTGGGCCGGGTAGGCACCATCACGCTGGCGGCATCGCTGGCCATGGGGCACATCCGGGCCGCCTACCGCTACCCTGAGGAGCATCCAATTGTTGGGTAAATTGTTCACGGAACAGTACGCCTTCGCGCAGGGCGACAGCGTGCTGGTGATCGGCCTGGGCCGGTTTGGTGGTGCCGTCGCGCATTCGCTGATGGAGCTGGGCCACGATGTCATGGGCATTGACCGCGACGCGGAGCCGGTACAG
The DNA here is from genome assembly GCA_006227785.1 of Burkholderiales bacterium. Taxonomy (GTDB): domain Bacteria; phylum Pseudomonadota; class Gammaproteobacteria; order Burkholderiales; family Burkholderiaceae_C; genus Hydrogenophaga. The sequence continues at coordinate 816 of SBFU01000289.1, read as the reverse complement.
GCATGGGCGGACCGGCTGACCCATGCCGTGCAGGCCGATGGCACCAACGTGCAGGTCCTGAGACAGCTCGGCGGCGCCGACTTCACCCATGCCATCGTCGGGATCGGCACCGACCTGGCCTGCAGTCTCATGACGGTCATGGCCCTGTCGGAACTGGGCATCAAGGACATCTGGGTCAAGGCACTCACCCCGGAACACGGGCAGATTGCCCAGCGCATCGGTGCGCACCATGTGGTCTACCCCGAAGCGGACATGGGTGAGCGGGTGGCACACCTGATCACCGGCCGAATGATCGACTACATCGAGTTCGATGACGGGTTCGCGATCGCCAAGATTCGCGCACCTTTTCCCGCACACAACAAGGTTCTCGGAGAGAGCCTGATTCGCGAGCGCTTCGGTGTGACGGTGGTGGGGGTCAAGCGCGCACACGAGGACTTTCAGCACGCGACCCCCGACACCCTGATCCTGCCCGGCGATCTGCTCATCGTCTCGGGTGCCACCAAGAAAGTCGAGAAGTTCGCGTCCTATTCGTCGGAGCGCTGAACGGGCATCAAGGGATCCGGGGCGCTGTCAAACGGCAAGCGCCGCCGCCAACTCGTCCATGTGATGAATCACCCTGACCAGGCCCATGCCGGCGAACGCGCGTCCGTCGCCGTGCGGGCAATACCCCCAGACCGTGGCACCGGCCGCGAGCCCGGCGTGCGCACCCGTGGCGGTGTCTTCGATCACCAGGCAACGGTCGGGAGGCGTGCCGACATGCGCTGCAGCAGCCAGGTACACATCCGGATGCGGCTTGGATCGGGGCAGATCATGGCC
>SBFU01000400.1 GCA_006227785.1 Burkholderiales bacterium | reverse complement strand
ACTTGTCCGGCGCGCCGGCGAGGATCCAGGCGGCGAGCAGCTTGAGCTCGTCGTCTTTCAGGTTGGGCTGGGGCGGCATGGGAACCGGGCCGTACATGCCCGAACCACCCGACTTGATGCGGGCAGCCACTTTCTCAAGCGCGTCGGCCTGCCCCTTGTGTTTGGCGGCCACGTCCTTGTAGGACGGACCGACCAGCTTCTTGTCAACCGCATGGCAGGCAAGGCAGGCGCTCTTGGAGGCCAGGGCCTTGGCGGCCGCGGCATCGAAAGCCGAGGCCGGCGCACTCAGAAGAGCGACCACGGCGGCCAGGGACAGGGGGATCATTTTCATGCGCATAGCTTACGTTCTCCGGGAGTGGGAAAGGCTTGGGGTTTACGATTAAATCCGAATATCAGTGCATAGCGCCTAACGAAGCCAAAAGCATCCGTGCGGCGCGTCGGGCTTACTTGGCGCCTGCCGCGATCCACTTGGCCATGGCCAAGGCATCGGCGTCACTGACCTGCGGCTGGGGCGGCATCGGCACCGGGCCATAGACACCCGAGCCACCGCTCTTGATCTTGCCGGCCAGGTAGGTCTCTGCGTCGGCACGGCCCGCGTGCTTGGCAGCGATCTCGACAAAGGCCGGACCGACGATCTTGTTCTTCACCCCGTGGCAGGCCGTGCAGGCGTTGGCTGCCAGCAGGTTGTTGACGTTGGCGCCCGCACCCGCAGCCGGTGCCACGGCCACCACGGAGGCGGCAGCGGCAGCGCCCTCCAGGCTCTTGGGCGGCGGCTTGGTGGTGTCGGCACCACGCACCGGACCGATCACCCGGTTCTGCTCCTGGATGTTGCCGTGGGCGTCGCGAGCGAAATCGGGCAGGAAGGACTGCACCTTCGGATCGACAGCACAGTCTTTCATGCAGGCCACGTTCTTCACGTCACCCTTGCCATTGACCTTCCACATCGGTTCGTAGAACACCATGCCGTTGCGGTTGGGCATGCGCTTCTGCACTTCGGCGATGTTCTGGTCGCTCAGCGTGAAGTCGGCCGGCACGATCTCCGCCAGGTTCAGCAGGTAGGCCGTCACACCGAACACTTCGTCGGCTGTCAAGGTCTTGGGGTTGTTCCAGGGCATCGCCCGGTTGATGTAGTCCCACAGCGTCGACAGGGTGGCCACCTTCATGATGGTGGTCTTCTGGGGTGCCGTGGCTGGCGCCCCTTCCACCAGGGAGGCGACCCGTCCGGTCTCGATGTCCTTCTTGGTGGTGCCTCCGATGATGGGTGTGAACACTTCATTGGATTCGCCGAAGTCGCCGTGGCAGGAGGCGCATTTGGCCACCCAGACCTCTTCGCCCATGCTGACCGAGCCGGCGCCTTTGGGCAGTCCCTTGAAGTCCGGCCGGACGTCGATGTCCCAGGCCTTGACTTCGGCCGGCGTCGCGTCGCGACCGATGTCGTGCCATGGCTTGTTCTGGGCATGCGCTGCGCCGAACGTCAGCGCGGAAAGGGTGGCCGCGACCAAGGCGGCCTGACGGGAGAGCTTGAACATGGATTTCATCAGTACACCTGCACGTTGGAGACTTCACCGTTTTCCGAGACCAGCCAGCTCTGGATGGCGTTCTGGTGGTACACGGACCGGGTGCCGCGTACCGCGCGCAGCTGGTTGATCTTGGGCTGGACGTAGCCGGTGCTGTCGATGGCGCGCGCCTGCAGGATGGCCGGCTTGCCGTTCCACACCCAGTCGATGTTGAAGCGGGTGAGCGCCTTGGGCAGGATGGGACCCTCCAGACGCGCGGTGCGCCAGTTGCGGCCGCCATCGACACTCACATCGACGCGCTTGATCGAGCCGCGGCCCGACCAGGCCAGGCCGGTGACGTTGTAGTAGCCCTTGTCCAGCAGGGTCTGGCCTGCCGACGGTGTGGTGATGACCGACTTGCATTCCTGGATGCCGGTGTACTGGCGGTGCGTCCCGTCGGGCATGTGGTCGATGTAGTGGACCGCCTCGTCCTTGGTGGCCCATTTCTGGTCGCCCACCTCGATGCGGCGCAGGTACTTCACCCAGCTCACCCCCTGCACGCCCGGCACCACCAGACGCAGCGGATAGCCGTTTTCGGGGCGCAGCATCTCGCCGTTCATGGCCCAGGCCACGATGCAGTCGTCCATCGCCTGGTCGATGGCAATGGTGCGGGTCATCGACGATCCGTCGGCACCCTCGGCCAGCACGTACTTGCCATTTTTCTTGTCGTAGCCACACATCTCCAGCAGGGTGGAGAGCAGCACGCCGGTGAACTCCGAGCAACTGAGCATGCCGTGGGTGTACTGCACCGTGGGCACCGCCACATTGCCCCATTCGGTGGCCGAGTTGGCACCGCACTCGATGAAGTGGATGCGCGAGACGCTGGGCAGGCGCATCAGGTCGTCCATGGTGAACACGCGCTCGCGCTTGACCAGGCCGTTGATCATCAGGCGGTGCTTGGACGGATCGATATCCCACCAGCCCTGGTGGTGGCGCTCGAAATGCAGGCCGCTGGGTGTGATGATGCCGAACAGGCCCTGCAGCGGCGTGAAGCTCACCGACGCCTGGTCCACACGGGTCAGGCCCGGGCTCTGGCGGCGGCGCAGGTTGCTTTCCCATTTGCTGGGCTGGCCGTAGCCCGGGTCCATGGCCACTGGCTGGCCCAGCCCCGTGCTGTGCTCAGGCAGCTTGAGGATCGCGTCCTCACCTTCGGCCGCCACAGCCCGTGTGGCCGCCGTGGCCGAGGCCGCCACGCCCGCCCCCATGGCCAGGGCCTTGCCCATGAAGCTGCGGCGCGCCTTGCGTGCCCTCTCGATCTCTGCTGCGTCCAGGTGGTTCTCGGGCGCGGGCAGGACGCGCCCAATGACTTCGCTCAGGTCTTTAGACACTTGTTTCTTCCTTCTCGTTGGCAGGGGGAATGGAATTTGCCCCTGCCGATTGGGCAGGGTGGGGGAACACTTCGCCAGACTGGCGCATGCCGACACGCGCGGCCTGCAACACACCGTCGCGTGCTGATTCATGCGAGGCGATGGCCCGGCACAGCTCGATGTAGAGCGGATCGGCCACCTTGTAGAAGACCTGGGTGCCCTCGCGGCGCCGCGACACCACACCCGCCTGGTACATCAGACCCAGATGGCGCGAGGCGTTGGCCTGGGCCAGGCCGGTCAGTTGCAGGATGTCGTTGACACAGTGCTCCTGTTCGCACAGCACGTGCAGAATGCGCAGGCGCGCGGGCTCGCCGAGGACGCCAAACTGGCGTGCCACCGACTCGAACACCGCGTTCATGGATTCCAAGAGCTTGTCTCCGCTGGGCTTGACTTTGATCAATCAACTATATGATTGATTGCTGATATTGCGATTAGTGTAAACCCGGATCGCCACGTCAAACTGACAAACGCCCTCGGACGTTGCCCCACCCACCCAGCAGGAGCGGGCTGGCGGCGTTAGAGTACGCAGGGTCAACCTGCGAGCACCACCGGTTGTGCCGGCCAAGCCCAATCGCCTTTGCTGACTCTGCCCTGACGCACGCACCATTTTCGGCGCCATTTTGGCTAGGGTTTGCACCGTTCTGCCTGCGGTCGTCGGTTGCTACGATAAGAATCTGAATATGCAGAATTACTTATGTAAAAGCTGGCATGCACCGGTATCGCGCATGTTCGCCGTGTCCACTCCCCTTTCAACCGAGGTCATGATGCCCAAAACCATGAAATGGATCACCGCCGGCGTGCTCTGCGCCGCCGCCCTCAGCGCCCACGCGCAGGTCAACCAGGTTCGCGTCTGGGCGGCCGCCTGCGCCAACTGCCACGGCACCGACGGCCGCGCGCTGGAGGGCATGGAAGCCCTGGCCGGCAAGAACAAGGACGACATGCTCAAGACCCTGCTGGATTTCAAGGCGGGCCGCAAGCCGGCCACCATCATGCACCAGCTGTCCAAGGGCTACACCGATGAGCAGCTGGCCGAGATCGCGGCCTACTTCGCCGCCCAGAAGAAATAACCGAGGAGTCCCAACATGAAACGTCGTCAATTCGTTCACACGCTCGGCGCCGGCTCGGCGGTGGCCGGTCTCGGGCTGTTCAGCGGCTGCGCCACCACCGGCGGCGGTGGTGCCAAGGTCGTGGTTGTGGGGGGCGGCTACGCAGGCGCAACCGCCGCCAAGTACGTGCGCAAGTTCTCCGACTATGGCGTTGAGGTCACCCTGGTCGAGCCGAACCCGGCCTTCGTGTCCTGCCCGATTTCCAATCTGGTGCTCAACGGTGCGAAGTCCATCAACGACATCACCACCCCCTACGACAACCTCACCAAGCGCCACGGGGTGAAGGTCGTGCGCGACATGGTCGCCAGCATCGATGCCGAGAAGCGCATGGTCAAGCTCGCCAGCGGCGGCGAACTGCCCTACGACCGGCTGATAGTCTCGCCCGGTATCGACTTCATGTGGGAGACCCTGCCCGGCATGGCCAGCCAGGCCGCCAAGGACAAGGTGCTGCACGCCTGGAAGGCCGGCCCCCAGACGATGGCCCTGCGCAAGCAACTCGAAGCCATGCCCGATGGCGGTGTCTACGCGCTGTCCATCCCGCGTGCGCCCTACCGCTGCCCGCCCGGCCCCTACGAGCGCGCCAGCCTGATCGCCAACTACTTCAAGAAGGCCAAGCCCAAGAGCAAGGTGGTCATCTTCGATGCCAACGACGACATCCAGTCCAAGAAGGGCCTGTTCCTCAAGGCCTGGAAGGAGCACTACGACGGCATGATCGAGTACCGCCCCAAGCACACGGTGGCCGACGTGGACGCCGCCACCAACACCCTGAAGTTCGAATTCAACGACGACTTCAAGGCCACCGTGCTGAACGTGGTGCCCAACATGCGCGCCGGTGATGTGGCCGTCAAGGCCGGGCTGGCCACCGCCAACGCACGCTGGTGCGAAGTGGACTTCCTCACCTTCGAATCCAAGGCGGCCAAGAACATCCATGTGCTGGGCGACGC
>SBFU01000384.1 GCA_006227785.1 Burkholderiales bacterium | reverse complement strand
GCGGTCTACACGTTCATGTCCAACATTCAATAGGAGCTGGGAAACCATGTGGAGAATCTGGCGTTTGTTCGACCCCCTCAGGACGATGGTCGCCCAAGGGGTGTTCCTGTTCGCACTGGCAGCGATGATTCACCTCATCCTTCTGAGCACCAACAAGTTCAACTGGCTCGACGGCCCCAAAGTCGCACCGACCGGCTCGGCGCAGCTCGCGCCGACACCGCCGGCCACGCCTTCGGCCACGTCCTGAACGAAGCCTGGGCATGCCGCTGCCGTGACCGCTCCGTGCGGCACTGCAGCGGCTGATGCCAGCCGGCAGAACCGATCAGCAAGCACAACTGCAACCGAGTCAGGAGGGCCGCACCATGGCCATGCTCAACTTCGAAAAGAAATACCGCGTGCGAGGTGGCACGCTGGTCGGCGGAGACCTGTTCGACTTCTGGGTGGGTCCGTTCTACGTCGGCTTCTTCGGTGTCACCACCCTGTTCTTCTCTTTTCTGGGAACCGCCCTGATTCTCTGGGGCGCGGCCATGGGCCCGACCTGGAACATCTGGCAGATCAGCATCGCGCCGCCCGACCTGTCGTACGGCCTGCGCTTCGCTCCGCTGCTCGAAGGCGGTCTCTGGCAACTGATCACGGTCTGCGCGATCGGGGCCTTCGGCTCGTGGGCCCTGCGTGAGGTCGAGATCTGCCGCAAGCTGGGCATGGGCTATCACGTGCCCGCGGCCTTCAGTGTCGCCATCCTGGCCTATGTCACCCTGGTCGTCATCCGGCCGGTGCTGATGGGCGCATGGGGCCACGGCTTCCCCTATGGCATCTTCAGCCACCTCGACTGGGTGTCCAACGTGGGCTACCAGTACCTGCACTTCCACTACAACCCGGCGCACATGCTGGCGGTGAGCTTCTTCTTCGCCACCACCTTCGCGCTGTCGCTGCACGGCTCGCTGATCCTTTCGGCCACCAACCCCAAGAAGGGCGAGACGGTCAAGACACCGGAACACGAGGACACCTTCTTCCGGGACACCATCGGCTATTCGATCGGGACCCTGGGTATCCACCGCCTGGGCCTGTTCCTGGCGCTGGCCGCGGTGCTGTTCAGCGCCCTGTGCATCGTCATCAGCGGACCGTTCTGGAGCCGAGGCTGGCCCGAATGGTGGGGCTGGTGGCTGAACATGCCGATCTGGGCCCAGTGGCCTCTGCAATAAGCGACGGAGCACATCATGGCCCAATACCAGAACCTCTTCACCACGGTGCAAGCCACCGGTCCGCTGCACCATGGTGTGCCGCTGCCAGCCGGAAACAGCCCCCGCACCGGCGACGTCCCCGCCGTGTCCTACTGGCTGGGCAAGCTGGGCAACGCGCAGCTTGGCCCGATCTACCTGGGCGGGCTGGGCATTGCCTCGCTGATCTTCGGCATCGCCGCGATCAACATCATGGGCCTGAACATGCTGGCTTCGGTCAACTGGGATCCGATCCAGTTCGTCCGTCAGCTGTTCTGGCTCTCGCTGGAGCCACCGCCACCTGAGTACGGCCTGTCCCTGCCTCCGCTCAACCAGGGCGGCTGGTGGCTCATGGCCGGCGGCGCCCTGACCGTCTCCGTGCTTCTGTGGTGGGCCCGGACCTACCGGCGGGCAAGGCAGCTGGGCATGGGCACCCACGTGCCGTGGGCTTTTGCGGCGGCCATCTGGCTGTTCCTGGTGCTCGGCTTCTTCCGGCCCGTGCTGATGGGCAGCTGGAGCGAGGCGGTGCCATTCGGCATCTTCTCCCACCTGGACTGGACGGCGGCTTTTTCGCTGCGTTACGGCAACCTGTTCTACAACCCGTTCCACGCCCTGTCGATCGTCTTCCTGTACGGATCGGTGCTGTTGTTTGCCATGCACGGCGCCACCATCCTGGCGGTCAGCCGATTTGGCGGTGAGCGGGAAATCGAACAGATTGTCGACCGGGGCACGGCAAGCGAGCGGGCAGCCCTGTTCTGGCGCTGGACCATGGGCTTCAACGCCACCATGGAATCCATTCACCGATGGGCCTGGTGGTTCGCCGTGCTGTGCCCGCTGGTGGGTGGCATCGGCATCCTGCTGACCGGCACCATGGTCGACAACTGGTACCTCTGGGCGGTCAAGCACGGCTTCGCACCACCCTACCCCGATGTGTTCCCGGCCGTCACCGACCCGGCCCTCACCCCAGGAGGCCAGCGATGATCCGCCGACTCGCCACCCAGACCCTGCGCTGGTCCCTGCTGCCCCTGCTGGGGCTGTCACTGGCCGCCTGTGAACGCCCACCCATGGAATCGGTGCAGCACGGCTACCGCGGCACCGGCATGGTCCAGGTCTACAACCCCCGTGTGCTGGACGATGTGGTGGAGGCCAACCGCGTGCCCGAACCGCAGCCGGCCGCGCCCGCCGACGGCCCCAAGGCCAAGGACATCTACCAGAACGTGCAGGTGCTGGGCGACCTGAGCATTGGCGAGTTCACCCGCCTGATGGTCTCGATGACCGCCTGGGTGTCACCCGATCAGGGATGCAACTACTGTCACAACCCGGCCAACTTCGCCGACGACAGCCTCTACACCAAGATCGTCTCGCGCAAGATGGTGCAGATGACGCAGACCATCAACAGCCAGTGGAAGAACCACGTCTCGACCACCGGCGTGACCTGCTTCACCTGTCACCGCGGCCAGCCGGTGCCCGAGCACATCTGGTTCACGCCGGCCCAGCAGGCCATGGGCGCCGACTTCATCGGCAACAAGGCGGGTCAGAACACACCCGCTGCCAGCGTGAAGCTGGCTTCGCTGCCCTACGACCCGTTCACCCCCTACCTGCTCAAGGACGAGCCGATCCGGGTCAATGCCACGCGAGCCCTCCCCACTGACCACGTGGCCAGCATCGCGTCCACCGAAAAGACCTACGCGCTCATGACACACATGTCCGGGGCGCTGGGGGTCAACTGCACCTACTGCCACAACACGCAGTCGTTCTCGACCTGGGAAGGCGGACCGCCCCAGCGTGTGACGGCCTACCACGGTATCCGCATGGCACGCACGCTCAACCAGGCGTTCATGGAGCCACTGACCGACGTGTTCCCCACCGAACGCAAAGGTGAACTGGGTGACGTGGCCAAGCTCAACTGCGCGACCTGCCACCAGGGCGCCTACAAGCCCTTGCTGGGGCAGTCGATGCTCAAGGACTACCCAGAGCTGGCGGTGTTGCGCGACGCGTTCGCCCGTGCACCGGCACCGGGCACACCGAGCGCCGAGACGCCGGCTGCGACCGCCACAGAAGCGTCTGTGCAGCCAGCGGCCACCGAAACCAGGCAGTAGCACGCACAGCGGTCGGAAGCTGCTGCCGGTCACCCCATGGATGTCTTCCTGGCCCAACCGCGCGGCTTCTGCGCCGGCGTCACGCGCGCGATCGAGATCGTCGAACGTGCGCTGGAGTTGCACGGCGCACCGGTCTATGTCTATCACGAGATCGTGCACAACCAGTGGGTGGTGAACTCGCTGCGCGGACGCGGCGCCGTCTTTGTGGACCAGCTGAAGGACGTACCCGTCGGTTCGGTGGTGGTGTTCAGCGCCCACGGTGTGGCCGAGTCGGTGGTGCAGGAGGCACGGACGCGGCAATTGCACCCGATTGACGCCACCTGTCCGCTGGTCAGCAAGGTGCATCTGCAGTTGCGGCGCTATGCCGCCCGGGGGATTCCGCTGGTGATGATCGGACACGCCGGGCACGAAGAAGTGGTGGGCACGACCGGCCAGGTGCAGGTACCGGTGCACCTGGTCAGCGAGGTGGAGGACGTGGCTCGGTTGCCCCTGCCGCCCGGCGGTCCGCTCGCCTACGTGACGCAGACCACCCTCAGCCTGGATGACACACGCTCGATCGTCGAGGCCCTGGGCCAACGCCATGACGCGGTGGGTCCGCACACCGACGACATCTGTTACGCGACCCAGAACCGCCAGACCGCCGTGCGCGCCATGGCTGCGCAGGTGGATGTGGTGTTGGTGGTGGGGGCGCGCAACAGCTCCAATTCGCGGCGACTGCAGGAGGTGGCCGAGCGCGCCGGCGTCACCTCGCTGCTGGTGCAGGACGCCAGCGAAATCACCGACAGTCAGCGCACCGAGTGGCGCAGCCAGGGTCTTCGCATCGGCATCACGGCCGGCGCGTCCACCCCCGAACTGCTGGTGCGCCAGGTGGTGCAACGCCTGCAGGACCCCGACGACCGTCCCGCCACGCAGCTGGCCGGTGTTCGCGAGGACGTGAACTTTCGCCTGCCCCAGGGGCTGGGTGTTCCGGTTTCCGGGCATGGGCGCTGAGGCGCCGATTCTTTCCGGTGTGCTGGTGGTGGCCTTGCTGCACCTCCAGAACAACCAGCGTGGCTGGGCCTGGCGGCGACTGATGCAAGGTCCAGGCTCGCTTGGAGCACCGGCCGGCATGCGCTTTTGCAGGCTCATGGGCAGTGGTGCCGATGGCGGTTTCGGGCTGCGGCCCAGCACCACCCACCAGGGCATCGTGGCCCTGTTCGAGCACGCCGGCCAGGCCGAGGCCTTCTGTGCCGGCCAGGCCGTGCAGGCCTATCGGGAGCGCAGCGAGCACAGCTGGGTCGGTCAGCTGGGCATCACCAGTGCGCGCGGATGCTGGGGCGGCCGACCCTGGGTGGCCACCGGCGACACCCCAACCGGTGCTTCGCCGTTGCCGGGGACGAACGTCGAAACCACCCCCCAGACGGAACCCCTGGCCGCCCTGACACGGGCCAGTATCCGTCCGTCCCGCGCTCTGCGCTTCTGGCGCCACGCGCCGGCGGCGCAGGCCCAGATGGCGCAGACCCGCGGCTGCCTGCTGGCGGTGGGCCTGGGTGAGGCGCCTTTGCTGCGTCAATGCACATTCAGCCTCTGGACAGATGCAAAGGCCATGCGCGCCTATGCCGGCCATGGCGCGCACCGCGAAGCGGTCGAGCAGGTCTATGCCCATGACCTGTTCAGCGA
>SBFU01000409.1 GCA_006227785.1 Burkholderiales bacterium | reverse complement strand
GATCAGTATAGACTTTTGCCAAGCATTTGCTTTGTAAAAATCCATCCGACCAGTCCGAAAGGTGACAACCATGATCGAACGCAGTCTGTTCAACGCCGACCATGAGGCTTTCCGGGACAGCTTCCGCCGCTTCGTCGAAAAGGAAATCAGCCCGTTCCACGACGCTTGGGAGGATCAGGGCTACGTCGACCGCGAGGTCTGGCGCAAGGCAGGGGCCAATGGGTTCCTGTGCATGACCATGCCCGAAGCCTATGGCGGTGCCGGTGCCGACAAGCTCTATTCGGTGGCCCAGATGGAGGAACTCGCCCGCGCAGGCGTCAGCGGCATCGGCTACGGTCTACACAGCGAGATCGTGGCACCGTACATCCTGCATTACGGAACCGAGGAGCAGAAGCAGAAATACCTCCCCAGACTGGCCAGTGGCGACATGGTCGGCGCCATCGCCATGAGCGAGCCGGCGGCGGGCAGCGACCTGCAGGGGGTCAAGACCACGGCCATCCGGCAGGCCGATGGCAGCTACCTGCTCAATGGCAGCAAGACCTTCATCACCAATGGCTGGCACGCTGACCTGGTGATCGTGGTGGCCAAGACCGATCCGGCGGCCGGCGCCAAGGGCACCAGCCTGCTGCTGGTGGAACAGGGCATGCCTGGTTTCTCCAAGGGCAAGCGATTGAAAAAGCTGGGTATGAAAGCTCAGGACACGTCTGAGCTGTTCTTCGACAACGTGAAGGTGCCGGCGGAGAACCTGCTGGGTGGCCCGGCCTTTGAAGGCCGCGGTTTCATCTGCCTGATGGAACAACTGCCTTGGGAGCGCCTGCAGATCGCCATCGGCGCGGTCGCGGCGGCGCAGGCCGCCATCGACTGGACGGTGCAGTACGTGAAAGACCGCAAGGTCTTCGGCCAGCCGGTGGCCAGTTACCAGAACACCCGATACACCCTGGCCGAGCTGCAGACCGAGGTGCAGGTGGCGCGTGTGTTTGTCGACAAGTGCTGCGAACTGGTGTGCGAGGACAAACTGGACACCGCCACCGCCAGCATGGCCAAGTACTGGTGTTCCGACCTGCAGTGCAAGGTGATGGACGAGTGCGTGCAGCTGCACGGGGGCTACGGCTACATGTGGGAATACCCCATCACCCGTGCCTATGCGGACGCGCGCGTACAGCGCATCTACGGCGGTACCAACGAGATCATGAAAGAGGTGATCTCCCGCGGCATGGGCCTGGGCGGGCGCTGAGTGCCGAGGCCCGATCCCGAGCAGCAAGGCCTTGCGCCGTCCGACCGTGCGTCGGCCTTCGAGGTGGGCCTCGCCTGCGGTTAGCAACGTGCTCCGGCCGGTGATCACTGGGTCGAAGTGCCCATCTGTCTCCATGCCCAAGGCCGGATGGACCGCTTGCTCCGCCAGGAGAAGCTGGAGGAGACGCTGTCTTGAACGGATGCAGGTGATGCGATTTCTTACAAGGTGACACCGGGGCTTTGCCGTACTGCCGGAACACGCCGCCATGGCCTGACTCCAACCCAGGGTAGGTACGCCAGGTTGACGGCTCGTGTGGGTCGTCCATGGGCGTGCATGGTTCACCTTGGAAGGAATAGACATGATCGCCAGTCAGTCACGTCTTGCGGTGGGCATCGCCGCGCTCAGCATCCTGCTGGCCGGTTGCGGCAGCGTGGGGGGACCCAATCAGACCGCCGGCACCGTGATCGGGGGTGTACTCGGTGGTGCCGTGGGGTCCCAGATCGGTGGAGGTTCGGGCCGTACCGTGGCCACCGTGATCGGCGCCCTCATCGGCGCCAACATCGGTGCCAATGTCGGACGCTCGATGGACGGCAACGACCGCTACCGGGCTGCCCAGGTCTTCGAGACCTCCCGTACCGGTCAGCCCACCACCTGGGTCAATCCGGACACGCGCAATGAATACACCGTCACCCCCACACGGACCTATGAAAACCAGGGCGCGCCCTGCCGCGAATTCACCATGCGGGCGGTGGTGGGCGGTCAGCCGGACAACGTCTACGGCACGGCCTGCCGTCAACCCGATGGGAGCTGGCGGATCCGCGACTGAGCCCCTTGGCCTGCCGCCTTGTTCAGGCGCGACAAGCCCAGGCTGATGACGAGCACCCCATGAAGGTCAGCCACCGTCCGGTGCCGGTGGCAATCGCCAGTGGACATCGGGTTGCAGGTCATCGGGCGCTTCGTGGTCGGTGACGATCCACAGGCGATCGGAACAGCCTGCCTGTTCCTGCAGCAGCGACAGCAGCAGACGGATCGAGGGCCCATCCAGAGCCGCCATGGGCTGGTCGAGCAAGGTCAGGCGCGCCCCACTGGCGAAGGCGGCCGCAATCCAGGTCTTTCGCCGGCTGCCCGTCGAGAGCATGTAGAGGCGCTTGTGCATGTGCTCGGCCAGTCCGAAAGCATCGGCCAGGCGCAGGGCGAGGGCCTCATCGAACCCGCGGCGTTGTGCCGACAAGGCACCGAAGAACTCCAGCGGACTGAGCGCATCGTGCGCGTCGGTCTGCGGATCGATCCAGAACACATGCTCAAGGTAGGCCGGCCGCTCGGTCACGGCGCACACACCGTCGAGTCGAATCGAGCCTTGGTGGGGCATCAGTTCCGCCGCCAGCAAGCGCAGCAAGGTGGTCTTGCCGCACGATTCATCACCGCTGACCAGTGTCAGTCCACACCGCAGGCCCAGTTCAGGCACCGTCAGCCAGGGCGCTGCCGGCCCAGGTGACCGGAGGCCGGTCACCTGCAAGACGATCGGTGCAGAAAGGCTTGTTGGCTCGGACACAGACTGCTCGGCCGCCATTCAGTAGCCGATGGTGTACTTCAGGCCCTGGTGGTCGAGGGTGGCGCTGCGCGGGCCGATGCTCACCAGGCGAAGGCCAGACTGGATTTCCTGGCCTTCCTGCAAGACCTGCCCGTTGACGATCAGCATGCGGTGCGCCGGATTGGCCGAATAGGTGGCACCGCTCACGCTCACCTGCGGCAAGCGGGCGCGGACCTCGGCCGACAACTCGCCAAAGCTGGGAAGGCGGGCCTCCTGCGGGGCAGGTGCAGTGGCGACCGGAGCTGGTGGCACGGATCCGGCATTGACGTCTGGCTGTGGCACCGGTCTGTCGGCAGCCCGCGTTTCGGCGGTGGACCGGGGGGGCTGTTTGGAGGGTACGGCCGGAGACGCTGAGGACAAGGCCGGCGCCAGAATGGGCAAGGCTGGTGCCGAGTCCACCTGTGCCGCAGCGGCTTCGGCGGGCGCCGGCGGCGCCGGGCTGACGGGTGCAGGTGCTGTCGCAGCCGGAACTAGCTGCACGGCGGACAACGGGCGGGACGGCCACCACAGCCACCAGGCCAGCAGCGCCAGGCCCGCCAGCACCAGAGCCAGGGCCGGCCACCATACCCGCATGCCCCACCGGGGGCGCGAGTCGGCCACAAACGGGGCCGCGCGCGAGTGCAGACCCGGGACCTGACCCCGCTCGCGCTCGGCATCGGCCCTTTGCAATGCGTCAAGAATGTAGGACATCGTGTTTCACAGATGCGGTGATGCGCTCAGGCGGGGCTCATCCACCCCGGTGGACAGGTTCACCATCATGAAGGTCATGGGCGAGGCCCGACCATGGGTCTCGATGCCGTGAGCCGCCTGGAATGCCTTGAGCAAGCTGTCTGCGTCCTGCGCCGCGGCGCTGAGTTTGCCCTCGCGCTGCAGCTGGCGGAGCCGGTCGAGCATCCAGTCGCCGGCGGCGGTACCTCTGGCATTGGTGATGCGGCCACTCTGTCCCGGGGGGTGCCGCCAGAACGTGGCGTAGTCCCCCCGCCAGACATCGGCCAGGGCGGTCAAAGGCACCAGCCAATGCCGATCCCCCGCCCGCAGGGTGGCGTTTTCGTTGGTCATGGCCGTCAGCATGGCCCAGCCCGTCGGTTGGCCGGGCAGTTGCAGTTGCAGCAGGGCCGGGCGGTCCAGCTGCCGAAGCCCATGGACCGTCATGCGAAAGATGCGAAAGCACTGCAGCCCCTGGTCGAGACCGCTTGCACAGGCATCACCCCCACCCAGCTCGGCATCCCACAGAGTGGCCAGCGCACGCCATGCCGTGTTCTCGTCGGTCCACAAGGTTTTCGCATCGGGAAGGCCGGGCTCTGGCCGCGCCGGTGGCGGGGCGGGTGCCGCCAGGTCCCGTGGAGCCTGTGGCGGCACCTGGGCCTGCGGCGGGATGTTCACCGCTGAAGCGGCAGGCGCTTCGGTCCGGGCCGCCGGCTCCTGGGCGACGGGCGTTTTGGGAGGCTGCGGTTCGGACCTGGGCCACCACGTGTACAGCAGGGCTGCCACCGCGGCGCCACCCAGGGCGCCCAGGCCCAGCGTCGCGACAGAACGCCGCCAGCGCGACGGGGTGACCTGTCCCGTCTGGGCAGGATCGTGCACCTGCTGGTCGAACACCTCGGTGGCCGCTTTCTCCACCATGTCACGGTCGACGCGGGATCGACCGGTGGCGTAGGCACCCAGAAGGGCCCGGTCACACAGCAGGTTGATCCGGCGGGGAACACCACGGGCCAGTGCATGGACCCGTCGCAACGCATCGTCGCCGAACGGGTTGGGGCCCCTGAGCCCCGCCACTTCGAGCCGGTGCTGGATGTACTGGCGGGTCTCTTCCTCCGACAGGGCGCCGAGGTGAAAACGGGCAATCACCCGCTGCGCGAGCTGCTCCATGTCGGGGCGACCCACGATCTGGCGCAACTCGGGTTGCCCGATGAGCACGATTTGCAACAGTTTGCGCTCGCTGGTTTCCAGGTTGGTCAGCAGGCGAAGCTGCTCCAGCACATGGGGTGTGAGGTTTTGTGCCTCATCAACGATCAGCAGGTTGTGCTCACCCGCGGCGTGGCTGCGCAGCAGGTATTCATTGAGTGGATCAAGGTAGTCCTTGATGGTGGCGGGCAGCGGGCCGTCGTGCCGGACCTCGATGTGGAACTCGTGGCAGATCGTCCTGAGCAGGTCGCCGACGGTGAGCTTCGG
>SBFU01000426.1 GCA_006227785.1 Burkholderiales bacterium | reverse complement strand
GTCCCCGTTCTGTTTCTGCTCTCCTCCCTGGCTGGCCAGTGCCTGAATCGCCGGGCATCCGACTCCGCTCATGTCCCCCGAACCGGCTGCGCCGGTTCTCCTCCTTTACTTCGCTGCGCGGACACCCGACGCTTCAGGCACCACGAGGTTTCATCCCGCCAACGGTGGTGCGCCTGCACCTCGCCGGTTCGGCGTGTGCGGGTGCCCTGCAGAGCGAAGTAAAGGAGGAGGAGGCCGCAGGCCGCCGGGGGACATGAGCGGCGCAGGGCACCCGTGCGCGCCGAACCACACCACCAAAGCAGGCGAAAAAATGGGGCCGCAAAGGACCCCTTTTCGCAACCAAGAAGAAGCAACAACTCAGACCGTCTCCAGCGCCAGGACACCGGTGGCCGTGTTGGAAATCGGGATGTGGTAGTTGCTGTGCACCTTGCGCACCCCCGACCCGGCCACCGTCAGCGCCGCCCGCATCGCGAGCCACATCAGCAACGCCACCCCCTGCGTGCCCGCCTTCTCCACCAGCTCCAGGTCCGAGAACTGCGTCGCCCACTCCGGGTTGGTCTCCATGCTGTCCAGGAACTGCAGGTCGAACGACTTGTTGATAAAGCCTGCCCGCTCACCATCCAGCTGGTGACTCAGCCCACCTGTGGCCATCACCGCCACACGCTTGTCACCGTCCCAGCGCTGGATCGCCTCCCCCACCGCCTTGCCCAGCTTGTAGACACGCCTGGCGGTGGGCAGCGGGAACTGCACCGTGTTGATGTTGATGGGCACGATCTGCACCGGCGCCACCTCATGATCGGGCCAGAACAGCTTGAACGGCAGCGTGCAGGCGTGGTCCACCAGCATCTCCTGGCAGGTCACGATGTCGAATTCCCTGGCGATGAGTTCATTGATGAGGTGCCACGACAGCTCAGGACAGCCGGGCATGGGCGGCAGTGTGGGAATGCCCCAGCCTTCGTCGGCGTTGCGGTACTCGGCCGCCGCGCCGATGGCGAACGTCGGCATCTTGTCCAGAAAGAAATTCAGCCCGTGGTCGTTGTAGAACACCACCACGATATCGGGCCTGGCCTGGTCCAGCCACCGGTGGATGGGCGGGAAGCCGTCGAAGAACGGCTTCCAGTAGGGCTCGTTCTGTTTGCCCTTGTGGATGGCACCGCCGATGGCGGGGATGTGGGATGTGGCCAGGCCACCGATGAGTTGTGCCATGGGGTGTCTCCGGGTTCAGCACTGGTCGTTGGCAGCAACGAGCTTGGCTTTGAATTGATCTTTGGTCATACCCGTCTGCTGGGCGCCAATGTCCTGCATGTCCAGCCCGAAGATGCCGGCGAACTTGGCCAGGTAGTAGGCGTTGCCGCCCGCGGCGATCAGGGCCAGCACCTGCTTGGATCGGATGGCCTCGGCCTGCTGCTCGCTCAGCCCGTAGCGCTTCATGTAGGCCTCGGGGTCGGTCACGAAGGCCTCGCGGTTGGCCTGGTCGTTGAACGAGAAACACATCTTGTTCAACGCATAGCCTTTCTGGGCAGCGTCACCGTCAAAGGGTGTGGTGCCGGGGATGGTCTTGCTCACGGACGGTCTCCTGCGTGGGGGTGGATGGAAATGCGTCAGACCGGAGTGTCGCGAACGGCTTGCAAAAAATAAACTGTTCTCTCATCATTTGACACATGAGCCATTTCGATTGGTCTGATCTGGATGCCCGTGGCTTGCAGCAGCTGGTGGCGGTGGTGGAGGCCGGCAGTGTCACCGGTGCTGCGCACCGGCTGGGCGTGACCCAGTCGGCAGTGAGCCACCAGCTGGACAAACTGCGGGGCATCACCGGCGACCCGCTGTTCGTCAAGAGCGGCCGGGGCATCGTGGCCACCGCGCGGGCCCAGGAGCTGGCCGACGAGGCCCGTGCCCTGCTGCGCCAGCTCGAACGCTTTGCGCATGCGGGCGACTTCGCTCCGGCGCGCTGGCAGGCCACCGTGACGGTTGCCGCCAACGATTTCCAGCGCGACGTGCTGTTGCCGGCGCTGGCATCGCGGCTGCGAGAGGCTGCGCCAGGGGTCGTGCTGCGCATCATCCCGTCGGACGTGCCCAGCCTGGAGATGCTGCGCGACCGGGTCTGCGACATCGCCATCAGCCCCCGCCCGCCCGAAGGCAGCGACATCGTGCAGCGGCGCCTGTTCGAGGACAGTTATGTGGTCTACCACGACCCGGAGGTTCGGCCCCCTCCGCGGGGTCTGCAGGACTACCTGGAGGCGGACCATGTGACCGTGGTCTACGAGCCACGTCGGGCGCTGCATCTGGACCTCACGCTGCAGGCGCGGGGCATCCAGCGACGTTTCGTGGTCACGGTGCCCGGCTTTGCGGGCCTGCCCGCCTTTGTCCGTGGCAGCAAGCTGCTGGCCACCGCCCCTTCGCTGCTGCGCCACAGCCTGATGCGCGACCTGGCCCACTCGCCGGTTCCCACGCCCTGCCCTTCCCTGCCCATGTACCTGATCTGGCACCGCCAGCACCAGGTGGAGCCTTCGCATCAATGGTTGCGCGAGCAGATCATCTGCCTCGCCGAATCAGTGCGTTGAGTTGGGGAGCCGGTGAGTCGGTCAGCCCGAGATCGGCAATTCCACCCGTACCCGCAGACCCGGGTGTGCGTTGCTCAAGGCCAGACGGCCACCGTGTGCCTGCGCCACCAGGCGGCACAGGTACAGGCCCAGCCCGACACCACCGGCGGCGCGGGTGCGGGCACTGTCGGGCCGGTAGAAGGCCTGCGCCAGCTGGGCCAGCTGCGCTTCGGGCACCCCTGGGCCGTGGTCGCGGACGTCAATCAACAGCCCGTTCGCTGTTCGTGCCAGGTTCAGTTCGGGCGGCTGCAAAGCCTCGCCACCGTGGCGCAAGGCGTTGTCCAGCAGGTTGCGCATCAGCAGCCGCAGGCGGGCACGGTCGGCGTGGACGGCGGCCAGGTCGCCGTGGGCATGCAGCACGATGTCAACCGCCCGCGCATGGCGGGCGGTGAGCTCCTGAAGCACCTCTCGCGCCAGCGCGGGCAGGTCGACCGGCTCCCGGTGCAGCACCGCGTGGTTGCCGGACAGTCTTTCGCTCTCCAGCAAGTCGCTCACCAGGTTGGCCATTTCCTGCAGGTCACCCAGCAGGGCCTCACGCTGGACGGCGGCTTCGCCTTGTTCTGGCAGCAGCTCGGCATGCAGACGCGCACGGGTGATGGGGCTGCGCAATTCGTGGCTGATGGCCAGCAACAACGCCCGTTTGGCCTCCAGCATCTCATGGATGTCTCGCCCCATGGTGTTGACGGTGGCGGCCAGCTGCCCGAGCTCGTCAGGCCGGCCGGGGTGACGTACCGGAATCGGCTGACCAAACTCGCCGGCGCCAAATCGCTGGGCGCCGGCGCGGATGTCGTCCAGCGGCCGCAGCAGGCGACGCACATACAGGTAGGCTGACAGGGTGATCAGCAACAAGGCCACCAGGGCCACGCCGAAGTGGCGCTGCCGCCGTTCGAACGCCGCTTCATTCAGTCCGAAGGTGATCAGATGGCCATCGGCGGTGCGACGCTGCAGCATGCGCTCCCAGTCCTTGTCACCGCCCCACTGCTCCTGGTCCCAGCCCGGGCTCCGGTCCCGGTCGCGCCGCTGCCCTTCCCAGCCATGACCAGGCTGATCGGGGTGGGACAGCCAGTTCACCGACGGGCCCTCGATGCGCACCGTCAGGGGCAGGCGCTCGACCAGCGCCTGGGCACGCTCGAGGCTGGGCGGGCCCTGGTCCGGCGCCGCCACGTCGGCGGCCAGGCGATCGATGTAGTCCATGAGCACCGGGCGCGCCGCCTCACGCCAGCCCAGGGTGAAGGCGCGCTGCGCGCCCACGATGAACACGCCGGCCAGCGCGACGGCCAACAACAGGAACACCAGCACCATGCGCCGTTTGATGGAGCGCCCGGGCAGCATACGCGCCAGCAGGCCTTCAGAGGCGGTCTTGCGGTCCGTCATGGCTGGGCACGACGCAGGGCCAGGGAATAGCCGGCGTTGCGCAAGGTCTTGATGCAGTCGAGCGGCTCCAGCTTCTTGCGCAGCCGGCTGACCACGATGTCCACCGCGCGGGTGTACAGGTCGGCCTCGTGGCCCCGCAAGCGGTTGAGGATGTCGTCTCGGCTGAACACCCGACCCGGCTCGCGCGCCAGCAGGTGCAGCAGCTCGAACTCGGTGCCGGTCAGTTCGACCTCCTGGCCCTGGCGTTGCACGCTGCGCCGCGCCGGGTCGATCACCAGCCCTTCAAAGCTGAGCAGGCCAGGGTCGGCAGGAGCGACAGCTACGCCGGTGCGGACACTGCCGTTGCGCCGGCGCAGCAGAGTCTGCACACGGGCCACCAGTTCTCGCGGCTCGAAGGGCTTGGGCAGGTAGTCGTCAGCGCCCAGCTCCAGGCCGACCACCCGGTCCATCACGTCACCACGCGCGGTGAGCATGACGATGGGAATGTCATTGTCCTTGCGGATGGTCCGGCACAGCTCGAAGCCATCCATTTCGGGCAGCATGACGTCGAGAATGGCGACGTCGAACCCGCCCTCGCGCAGTTGCGCAAGACCTTGGCTAGGCCGCGTGGCCTGCACCAGCTCCAGTTCGTAGCGCCGGAAATAGGTGGCCAGAGGCGGACCCAGTTGGTCGTCGTCGTCGATGAGCAGGATGCGGGACATGGGCGGATTGTCACACTTGCGTGGTGCAACCCATGCTGCGGTGCCGGATCACCAGCCGCCGCAGACGGTGCTGGTCGGCCGTGGGCAACCGGTCGAACCGGTCGGCAGCCGCCAGGAGATCCGGCAGCATGGGCAGGCTCTCGACCGGCTGCCGGCGATGGGCCATGGCCCACAGACCCAGCGCGTGCTCCCGGTCGAAGCGCGGCCCCCACAACAGGGCCAGCAGTTCTTCGTGCGGTTCGTCAGATCCCCCCAGCAGGCAGCCCCCGTGTCTGCGGGCCGCCTGGGTCAGGAATCGTGTGGATGGGTCAACTGCAGGCAT
>SBFU01000193.1 GCA_006227785.1 Burkholderiales bacterium | reverse complement strand
GTGAGCGCCCAGCTGCTGGCGCTCAAGCGCGCCGAATGGGCCCAGTGGCACGCCCATGTCAGCGACTGGGAATGGCAGCGTTACGCCGCCGCCGGTTGAAGCCTGCCCGGGTGACGGTGGGTGATTCGCGATAATCGCCCGCTTGAACCTGACGACCCTCCCCAAGACCTGGACCAAGACCGCCGAGAGGCCCTTGCGCAGCACTGGCAGCGCGCTGGGCGTCTGGCTGTTCTCGCGCGTGCTGGGTGTGCCCGTGCCCTGGGCCGCCATCCACCAGACCGACGGTGCCCGGCTGCTGGCCTATGAGCACCAGCGCCTGGTGGCGCTGGCGGCGGCCGGTGAACAGGTGCCGCCGGTGCTGTCCTTCGACGGCCGGCAACTGGTCACCGGCGATGTCGGCACCACGCTGGAACACCTGCTGCACCGCATCCCCGAGGCCGACCGGCTCCCGCTGATGTGTGCTGCGGCGACCGACCTGGCCGGCTTCCATGCACGTGGCCACTGGCACGGCGGGGCCCAGGCGCGCAACCTGACCTGGGATGGCCAGCGCTTTGCCCGGCTCGATTTCGAGGAATGCCTGCACCCGCCGCTGCCGCTGCAGACGGTGCAACTCTACGACGCCTTGCAGCTGGTGCTGTCGCTGGCGCGCTTCCTGGAGCCGCTGGGCCCGACGGCGGTGTTCGAGGTGCTGCAGGCCTATCTGCACGGTGCCGCGAGTGGCCCGGACCTGGTGGCTTTTGTGCGCCGTCTGCTGCCCCGGCTGCGCTGGCTGCTGCGCATCGCCAGCTGGTCGACCCGGCTGGACAGCTCACGCGAGGTCACGCGCCTGCGCATCCTGCTGGCGGGCATGCAGCGTTTCGTCGAGCCGGCTCAGGTCCGGTAGCCGGGGTCCATCCGTTCGACTTTGCGCAGCAGGGCCGGCCAGGCCAGCTGCGCGCCCTGGCCCGCGGTGGCTACCCGCATCACGTCGGCCATGCCGGCCAGGATGGCCGGATTGACCGGCACCAGTTCCCCACCGGCCTGGGCGTCGATCTGGATGCGGCAGGTGTTTTCCAGCGTGTACATCGACAGGAAGGCATCGGCGATGCTGCGGCCCACGGTCAGCAGGCCGTGGTTGCGCAGCACCAGAAAATTGGCCTCGCCCAGGTCGGCCTGCAGGCGTGGCTTCTCGTCCGGGCGGAAGGCCACGCCTTCGTAGTCGTGGTAGGCCAGCGAGGCCAGCACGAAGGTGCTCTGCTGGCTGATCGGCAGGATGCCGCATGCCTGTGCGCTGACCGCCACACCGGCGCGGGTGTGGGTGTGCAGCACGCACTGCGCCTCGGGCCGGGCCTCGTGGACCGCGCTGTGGATGACGAAACCGGCCGGGTTGACCGGGAAGGGCGAGTCGATCAGCTTGTTGCACTGCATGTCGACCTTGACCAGGCTGGAAGCCGTGATCTCGTCGAACATCAGGCCGTAAGGGTTGATCAGGAACTGGTGCTCGCCACCGGTGACGCTGTCGGGCAGTTTGGCGCTGATGTGGGTGAACACCAGGTCGGACCAGCCGTAGGCCGCCACCAGCCGGTAGCAGGCCGCGAGATCACAACGCAGCGCCCATTCTTCAGCGCTGACCTGGTTCTGGAGGGAGGGAATCGACAACATGCCATGTCTCCTGTGCCGCGTCGGGATGCGCGGCTGAAGGCGACATGGTCGCGCGCAGGAGCTGTGCAGGCTGTCGCAGGACGGACAGACGCGAAAGTGGTTGTGGTAGCCGGCGCGAAGTGTCTTTGTCCAGTGATCACGGCGGAGCCGGCTTCGCCGGGCCGCACGTGATGTCCCCCCTCAGGGGGGGAAGCCGCGCAGCGGCGCAGGGGGGGTTACTTCACCTTGCAGGTGTTGAAGCCCAGCAGCGCATAGGGCGGGCACCAGCCCATCAGGCCGGTGAGCAGGGGCACGACGCCGATGTAGCCCCACAGGCCCACGGTGCCGGTGGCGGCGGCCGCGATGAGGGCCAGGCCGACGATGATGCGCAGGGTGCGGTCGATGCCGCCGACGTTCTTGGTCATGGTGATGCTCCACATGAAGGTTGGCCGCCGTGTGGCGGATGGCCATCCGGATGGGGCCATGGGTCGATTGGACCCCGTGCAGCCGGTGCCGTCTGTGACCCGGGTCACATGTTCACGGGCCCGTGCCGGCGGGCAGGCGGACTTCGAAACGGCAGCTCGGGGCCCCCATGGCCTCGCACGCGGTTTCCAGCACCACGCAGTGTGGGTGGACCAGGGTGCGCATCAGGTGTTCGAAGGTGGCTGCATAGTAGGCGCAGGCGGGGCCGGCCAGGTGCAGGCCGCGGCACAGGGGGTTGTCGCGGATGCTCAGGACGGCCAGGGTGGGGCCGCGCCAGACCATGCGGCTGTCGAAACGCCCGCTGCCGGCAAAGGTCCAGGCCTGACCCTGCATGGCGCGCAGCAGCATGGGCAGCGCCAGGCGCGCTGGCAGACGGCGCAGCAGCGCCTGGGCTGTGCCGGGAATGCGGTTGGCCAGCAGGTAGCGTGCGGTGCGCAGCCCGGCCTCGCGTGCCACGGCTTCGGCGCGGGCTTCGCCCAGGGTCTGGCGCAAGGCGATGTGCAGCTGCTGCACCTCCCGCTCGGGCACCGGCCGCTGCGGGCTTCTCACCAGGTGACGGACCAGTGCGGCCTTGGCGAACACGCGTTCGCTCAGCAGGGTGCCCTGCAGCGCTTCCAGGGCGAGCCGGACCTGGATGATGGCATTCGGGCCGATCAGGCCGCTGTTGGCTTCCATGACGCTGGACGTGCGGGTCGTCAGTAGCGCGCGGCTTCTTCGGCGCTGAGCTGTTCGTGGCCGCCGCCGCAGGCCATGGCCGGCTCGGCCTGCATGGCCGCGATGGCGGCGGCCGCCAGGTCTTCGCCCTTCTTGCGCCGCATCTCGATCTTGGGTCCGTGCATGGTCACCCATTGTTCATCGGCCGCCTCGATGGCCGCCGGGTCCGGTCGGGTGCGTTCGCGGCGGTCGGCAAATCCGAAATCCACTTTTTTCTTGCTCTGTGGCCCCCAGTAACCGACCTTGCCGAGGTCGTAGAAGGTGCGCTGGAAGCCGCTCTTGGCGAAGGCCTTGAGGCAGCCCAGCAGGTAGCCGCGGCGCTGGCGGTCGCGCGTCCAGGGGTACTGCAGGAAGGCCTTGTTCATGAAGAAGCGGCGGTAGTTGTGCATCACCCGGTCCAGCAGCTCGGCGCGGTCCATGGCGTCGGGCTTCATGATCGGCGTGACGAAGTTGTATTTCTCGAAGTCGAACACCTCGACCTTGTCGCCCAGTTCCTGGAACAGGTCGGAGAAGGGCCAGGGCGTGTACATCGCCCAGTTGGCCATGTCCGGGTTCCAGTCGCGCGCCATCTGGTAGGTCTCCTCCAGCGTTTCGGCGGTTTCGTTCTCCAGGCCGACGATGAACTGCGCCTCGCTGACAATGCCCGCCTCGCGCAGCAGGCGGATCGCCTTCTTGTTCTGTTCGATGGTGGTTTCCTTGTTGAAGCGTTCCAGCTTCAGTTGGGCCGCCGCCTCGGTGCCCAGACTCACATGCACCAGGCCGGCCCGACGGAACATGGGCAACAAGGCCTCGTCGCGCAGGATGTCGGTGACGCGGGTGTTGATGCCCCACTGCACCTTCTCGGGCAGGCCGCGCGCGATCAGCTCCTCGCAGAAGGCGATGAATTTCTTGCGGTGGATGGTGGGTTCCTCGTCGGCCAGGATGAAGAAACCGACCTGGTGGTTCGTCACCAGGTCCTCGATTTCGTCGACCACCTTCTTCGGGTCGCGGATGCGGTAGTCGCGCCAGAACTTCCACTGGCTGCAGAAGCTGCAGGTGAAGGGGCAGCCGCGCGCCAGGTTGGGAATGGCCACGCGCTTGCCCAAGGGGATGTAGATGTACTTGTCCCATTCCAGGATGCCCCAGTCGGGCTGGATGCGGTCCAGGTCGGCAATCGGCGGCTCGGCCGGCGTGGCGATGACCTGGCCTTCGGCACTGCGGTAGGCAATGCCTCTCACCGAGCCCGGGTCGGTGGCGAAACGCCCCTGGTCGATGGCCTGCACCAGGTTCAGGAACACCTGCTCGCCCTCGCCGCGCACCACGGCGTCGATCCAGGGTGCTTCCTGCAAGACCTGGGGGTACATGAAGGTGGCATGGATGCCGCCCAGCACGGTGGTGGCCGAGGGCAGGGCCTCGCGGGCGATGCGCAGCAGTTCCTCGGCCTTGTAGATGGCCGGGGTGATGGCGGTGCAGGCCACGATGTCGGGACGGATGTCCAGCATGCGCTGGCGCACCGTTTCATCGTCGAGGTGGTGGGTCATGGCATCCACGAAATGGATGTCGTGGTAGCCCGCCGCCTTGAGGTAGCCGGTGAGGTAGGCGACCCAGGCCGGTGGCCAGTTGCCGGCGATCTCGGCGCCACCGGAGTGGTAGTTGGGGTGCAGGAACAGGATGCGCATGCTGGGTCTCCTCGGGTGGAAGAACCATGCTAGGGCGCGGGTGGCCGCAGACCTTGCGCTATGTCAACTTAAATGTATATTCAATAATGTCAAATAAATATGACAATTGGCTCACGGTGCCTCGCCACTGGCCAGGGTACGCAGGCCCTGGCTGTTGCGGATGGTGATGCATTCCCGTGACAGCTCGACCAGGCCTTCGCGCTCGAAGCGGCGCAGCAGACGCGTGACGATCTCTCGCACCGTGCCCAGTTCGTCGGCCAGCGCCTGGTGGGTGGTGTGCAGCTGGGGCCCATGGCCGAGCAGGGCACCGGCCAGCCGCGCATCCAGCCGCTGGAAGGCCACCGCCTCGATCAGGCTGGTGAGCTCGGCCATCCGGGCCGCGAACAGTCCCAGCACAAACTCGCGGAAGCCTTCGTGTCCCAGGGCCTGGCGGAAGGCCGGAGGGGGCAGCAGCACCAGGGTGGTGTCGGCGGTGGTCGTGCCGTGGGCGCTGAGGGGCCGGTGGTCGAACAAGGCCGCCGACGACACCAGGCACAGCTGGCCGGGTTGCACCCGGTAGAGCTCCAGTTCGCGGCCGTTGGGGGCGCTGCGCGAAACCCGAACCTCACCGCGCAGCACCATGGGAAAGCCCTGGCAGGGGGCCTGCTCGGCAAACAGGGCCGTGCCGGCCGGCACCTGTATGGCGGGCAGGCGCTCGACCATCGCGGCCAGACCGTCAAGTGCCGGGTAGAGCTGCAGCAGGCCATCGGAGCGGGGCGTGTCCATGCCCGGCATTGTAGGCAGAGCGACCGGTCTGTGTTGCGTGCTTTCGTCCTCGCACGATCGGAATGTTCGGAAATGGTTCGTTCAAAATTTTTGAATTCTTGATTCAAGTGTGTGTGTATGGCCGCGCCGGGCCGGGCCCTAGACTCGCAGCATGTCCTCCACCACGCCATCCCGCTACCACCCCCTGTCCATCGCCCTGCACTGGCTGCTGGGCCTGGCACTGGTGGGCATGTTCGCGGTCGGGACCTACATGGTCGACCTGCCGTTTTCACCCCAGCGCCTGCAGCTGTTCAACTGGCACAAGTGGGCCGGTGTGCTGGTGCTGACGCTGTCCTTCGTGCGCCTGCTGTGGCGCCTGACGCACCGACCGCCTGCGCTGCCGGTGGCGATCGAGGCGGCCATGCCGGGCTGGCAGAGGCTGGCCCATCAGGGCACCCACCTGGGCCTGTACATCCTGTTCTTCGCCGTGCCGCTGCTCGGCTGGGCCTACAGCTCGGCGGCCGGTTTCCCCATCGTGCTGTTCGGTGTGCTGCCGCTGCCCGACTTTGTGCCGGTCAGCGAGGGTCTGGCCGATGTGCTCAAGCCACTGCACAAGTTCGGCGCCCTGGCCATGGCGGCCCTGGTGGTCCTGCATGTGGCGGGGGCCCTCAAACACCAGTTCATCGACCGCGACCGGCTGCTGGCCCGCATGGGCCTGGGTCGCGCCTGACACCCACTTTCTGCGGAGCCCTACCCCATGAAAACCGTCCTGACGGCCCTGGCCCTGCTGGCCAGCACCGCCTTCCCCTTGGCCGCCACGGCCCAGCAGCAACTGGTGGCCAACCAGAGTGAACTGCGTTTTGTCAGCCGCCAGATGGGCGTGCCGGTGGAAGGCCGTTTCGAGCGCTTTTCGGCCCAGGTCCGGTTCGACCCGGCCAAGCTGGACGACAGCCGCATCGCCTTCACCGTGGACACCGGCAGCGCCCGCATCAACCGCGACGCCGATGCCGAACTGCCCAAACCCATCTGGTTCAACGTCGCGCAATTCCCGCAGGCCACCTTCGAGTCCAGCCGGATCCGTCGCGTGGAAGGCAACCGCTTCGAGGTGGCCGGCAAGCTGAGCATCAAGGGGGTCAGCAGCGACGTCGTGGTGCCGGTGACGCTGGCGCAAAGCGGCGGCACCACCACCGCCACCGGCACCTTCCCGATCAAGCGCCTGTCCTTCCGCATCGGCGAGAAGGAATGGGCCGACACCTCGATGGTGGCCGACGACGTTCAGGTGCGTTTCAAGATGGCCCTGACCGGCGTGCCGGCACTCTGAGAGCAAGCCCTTCGCGTTTTCCGTTTCAACCCAACCCACCCACACTGACGAGGAGTTCAACCATGCGCAAATCCCTGACCCTGCTGGCCGCTGCGGCCACCCTGGCCTCTGCCGGCCTGGCCCAGGCCGCCGAGTACCAGATCGACCCCACCCACACCAATGTGATCTGGGAACAACTGCACTTCAACACCTCGACCAACCGCGGCAGCTGGGCCAAGAAGAGCGGCACGGTGCAGTTCGACCGCGCCGCCAAGACCGGCAAGGTGGAACTGACGCTGGACATGAGTTCGGTGACCACCGGCGTCGGCCCCTTTGACAACCACCTCAAGGGCGACGATTTCTTTGCCGCCGACAAGCACCCCACCGCCACCTACGTGGGCGAGAAATTCGTCTTCAACGGCGACAAGGTGACCGAGGTGCAGGGCAAGCTGACGCTGCGTGGCCAGACCCACCCGGTCAACCTCAAGGCGGTGCGCTTCAACTGCTTTGACCACCCGATGCTCAAGCGCGAAGTTTGCGGTGGCGACTTCGAGACCACCATCAAGCGCAGCCTGTGGGGTGTCAACTGGGGCCTGAACATGGGTGTGCCGGACGACACCAAGATCATCATCCAGGTCGAAGCCATCAAGCAGTGATGCACCGGGCTTGACCCGAACCCATGAAGCCCGCCGCGTGCGGGCTTTTTTGTCGCCGGGGCCGGCGGGTTCCGGTGTACAAACGGCGCATGACGAACACGGTGTGGGATGGACGCTGGGTGGAGGTGGCCGGCCTGGGGCGGCTCTGGAGCGAGGCCTGTGGTCCGCGGACCGGGCCGCCGGTGCTGCTCATCATGGGGGCGATGAACCCCGGCCTGGTCTGGCCACCCGCGCTGGTGCAGGCCCTGGTCGATGGCGGTTGCCGCGTGCTGCGCTACGACCACCGCGACACCGGGCGTTCGCTGCAGACCGGGATGGCCGACGTGCCGTACACGCTGGACGACCTCACCGACGACGCGCGCCGCGTGCTGGACGCCTGGGGGGTGGAGCGGGTGTCCCTGGTGGGCTGGTCCATGGGGGGCTACATTGCCCAGACCCTCGCGCGTGACCTGCCACAGCGGGTGGACCATCTGGTGCTGCTGTCGAGCTCCGGTGACCACCGGCCCTACCTGGACGGCATGATGGGCCGCCCTTTGCGCGGCCCCTTGCCCGGACCGTCTCCCGAGTTGCTGGCCGGGCTCTGGCAACTGTCGGCCCGCGGCGCGCAGATGTCGGCCCTGGACCGGGCGGTCGAGGGTTGGGCGGTGTTCCATGCCGGCGCCTGGCCGTTTCCGGCCGACCGCGTGCGCCAGCAGATGGCGCAGGCGCTGGCCAACGGTCACCGGCCGGAGCTGGCCGCGCTGCGGCACGCCCTGGCGGTGGATGCCATGCCGGATGCCCGCACGCCTTGGCTGCCCGGCCTTCGGGTGCCCACCCTGGTGCTGCACGGTGCACACGACCCGGCACTGCCGCTGGCGCATGGCCAGGCGCTGGCCGACGTGATACCGGGCGCGCGTCTTCAGGTGCTCGACATGGGCCACCTGCTGCCCGACGCGCTGGCCGGGCCGGTCGGCCACGACATGGCGCGCTTCATCCGGTCCTGACCGGTCGGGTGTCGCGCTCCAGGCGTTGCAGGAAGACCAGCGCCTGTTCGCGAGTCTCGCCGCACATCTCCAGGCTGGGCGCCAGAGAGGAACAGACGGCCGGTCGCTCGGCTTGCGCGAACAGTCGGCAGCGCAGGGCCTCGTCCAGATGCGGGCAGGGCACACCGGCCGCTTTGCCCTGGGGCAGGCCGGGCATCGGGCTGCTGATGGACGGCGCGATGCAGCAGGCGGCGCAGCCCGGCCGGCAGTTCATGCGAAGCGTCTGGCCGCCCAGAGCACCTGCTCGATGACACCGTGGACGGCTGTGCGGTGGGCTTCGTTGCTCAGGC
Source organism: Burkholderiales bacterium (assembly GCA_006227785.1). Taxonomy (GTDB): domain Bacteria; phylum Pseudomonadota; class Gammaproteobacteria; order Burkholderiales; family Burkholderiaceae_C; genus Hydrogenophaga. Next base: position 4,643 of record SBFU01000193.1, on the reverse strand, counting down.
GGCCATCGGGGTCGAAGGCCTCCATCGCCCGTGGCATGGCGAACTGCTTCGGGGCCACCCAGGCCTGCAGGTTCATCAGCAGCGGGGCCAGGTGACCCAGACTGCGCACGCCACCCAGGGCGCCGGGTGAGGTCGACATCAGGCCCACCACCTTGCCGGCAAAGGCTTTGGTGCCGCTGCCCCATTGCGGGTCGCCCTTGACCGGGCTGGACACCCAGTCGATGGTGTTCTTGAGCAGGCCGGTGTAGCTGCCGTTGTACTCCGGCGAGCAGACAATCCAGGCCGGATGGGCGTGGAAGATCTCCTTGAGCCGGATCACGTCGCGGGGCGTGCCCTTGGCTTCCAGGTCGGCGTTGTACAAAGGGACGTCGAAATCCGCCAGTTCCAGGCGGGTGACCTGGGCACCCTCGGCACTGGCGATGGCGCCGACAGCGCCGGCCAGCTTGCGGTTCCAGGACTGTTCGCGGGTGCTGCCCGCGAAGACAAGAAGGGGGATGGGGGTGTTCATGCGTTTATTTTGGCACCGTCCCTGTGCAGGAAACCTGCTTTCCAAGGCGTGTCCCGACCAAAGATGGGACAATTGCGCCTCGCCGGGCGGCCCGAGCAGGTCGCCGGCGCGGTGTGTTTCACGTGAAACACACCGGTTTGGAACATCGGGCGTCGCCACGGACCGGCCCGCCCCGGAGCTCTCATCATGTTGTACCCACAGGAATTCGACGTCATCGTTGTCGGCGGTGGCCATGCCGGCACCGAGGCCGCGCTGGCCGCTGCGCGCATGGGTTGCGCCACGCTGCTGCTCACCCACAACATCGAGACACTGGGCCAAATGAGTTGCAACCCCAGCATTGGCGGCATCGGCAAGGGCCATCTGGTCAAGGAAATCGACGCGCTGGGTGGGGCGATGGCGCTGGCCACGGACGAGGGCGGCATCCAGTTTCGCATTCTCAACAGCAGCAAGGGGCCGGCCGTGCGCGCGACCCGCGCCCAGGCCGACCGCATCCTGTACAAGGCGGCCATCCGTCGCATGCTGGAGAACCAGCCGAACCTGTGGCTGTTCCAGCAGGCGGTGGACGACCTGATGGTCGAGGGTGACCGGGTGGTGGGTGCGGTGACCCAGGTCGGCATCCGCTTTCGCAGCCGCACCGTGGTGCTGACCGCGGGGACCTTTCTGGACGGCAAGATCCATGTCGGGTTGAACAACTACGCGGCGGGTCGGGCGGGCGATCCGCCAGCGGTGTCGCTGAGTGCGCGCCTCAAGGAACTGAAGTTGCCGCAGGGGCGCCTGAAGACCGGCACGCCGCCGCGCATCGATGGCCGGACCATCGATTTCTCCAAGTGCACCGAACAGCCCGGCGACGGCATGCCGGGGTCCGAAACGGCCGACCGGCCGGTGCCGGTGTTCAGCTTTATGGGCAAGGCGTCCATGCACCCTGCACAACTGCCGTGCTGGATCACGCACACCAACGAGCGGACCCACGACATCATCCGATCCGGCTTTGACCGCAGCCCCATGTTCACCGGCAAGATCGAGGGCGTGGGCCCGCGCTACTGCCCGAGCGTGGAGGACAAGATCAACCGCTTCGCCGACAAGGACAGCCACCAGATTTTCCTGGAGCCCGAGGGTCTGACCACGCACGAGGTCTACCCCAACGGCATCTCCACCAGCCTGCCGTTCGACATCCAGTACGCGCTGGTGCGCAGTCTGCCCGGGTTGGAAAATGCCCACATCCTGCGGCCGGGCTACGCCATCGAATACGACTACTTCGACCCTCGCTCGCTCAAGTCCAGTTTCGAGACCCAGCAGATCCGGGGCTTGTACTTTGCCGGCCAGATCAACGGCACCACCGGGTATGAGGAGGCGGCGGCCCAGGGCCTGTTCGCTGGCCTGAACGCTGCCCTGCAGTGCCAGGGCAAAGACGCCTGGCTGCCGCGCCGTGACGAAGCCTACCTGGGGGTGTTGGTGGACGACCTGATCACCAAGGGCGTGACCGAGCCCTACCGCATGTTCACCAGCCGGGCCGAGTTCCGGCTGCAGCTGCGCGAGGACAACGCCGATATGCGCCTGACCGAGCAGGGCCGTGCCATGGGGCTGGTGGACGACGTCAGATGGGAGGCCTTCTGCCGCAAACGGGATGCGGTTTCACGTGAAACCGAACGCCTGAAGGCGACCTGGGTCAATCCCCGCATCCTGGAGGCGGCCGAGGCCGAGCGGGTGCTGGGCAAGGCCATCGAGCGCGAGTACAAACTGTTCGACCTGCTGCGGCGGCCAGGCGTGGGCTACGCCGAGCTGATGGGCATGGGCGAAGGGCGCTGGGCGCCGGCGGGCAAAGCCAACGATGAGGATGCCCGGCCTGTGGTTTCACGTGAAACACTGGGCGAACTGCACGATGCCGTGGTGGAGCAGGTGGAGATCGCCGCCAAGTACGCTGGCTACATCGACCGGCAGAAAGACGAAGTCGAGCGGGCCGCCCATTACGAAGGTCTCAAGCTGCCCGCCGACCTGGACTACAGCCAGGTCACGGCCTTGTCCATCGAGGTGCGACAGAAGCTGGGCAAGCACCGCCCCGAAACGCTGGGCCAGGCCTCGCGCATCTCCGGCGTGACACCAGCGGCCATTTCGCTGCTGCTGATCCACCTGAAAAAGGGCGGCTACAAGGGTTTTGCGCGCCGCGAGACCGAAGCGGCATGAGCGCTGCCGTGCTGAGGCCGGCGCTGGAAGCCGGGCTGCGCAAGCTGGGGCTGAACCTGTCCACTGGGCAGGTGGATCAGCTGCTGGCCTACCAGGACCTGATCGCCAAATGGAACAAGGTCTACAACCTGACAGCCGTGCGCGATCCGCAGGAGATGCTGACCCACCACCTGCTCGACAGCCTGGCCGCCATCCCGCCGCTGTTGCGGCAGGTTGGTGGGGAAGAGGTGTCGTCGGTTGTTGTGGACTCCCGCTTGCGTGGGAGTGACGGGGATCTTGGCGGCGGAGCGTGGGGGCCAGGTTTCGCTGCCGGGCCGCCCCAAGGCGAAACAGCCCCCTTGGGGGGCAGCGACCCGCGCAGCGGCGGAGCGTGGGGGCCCTACCTCCGTCTCCTGGATGTAGGTTCAGGCGGCGGTCTGCCTGGCGTTGTGGTCGCCATCACGTGTCCGCAGATCAAGGTGGACTGCGTCGACACCGTGCTCAAGAAAGCAACTTTTATCCAGCAGGTGGCGGCCACCCTGAAGCTGCCGAACCTGCGGGGCATCCACGCACGGGTCGAATCGTTGAAAGCGGAAGAGGGCGGTGGCTATGACGTGGTCTGCTCCCGCGCCTTTGCCTCGCTGGTCGACTTCACCGCCTGGTCCAAGGCGGCACTGAGGCCGGCAGGGGTGTGGATGGCGCTCAAGGGCAAACACCCCGCCGATGAGCTGGCCGCCCTGCCATCGGATGTGTCGGTGTTTCACGTGGAACCACTGACGGTGCCCGGCCTGGATGCGGACCGGTGCATTGTCTGGATGCGTCCTGCGGTCTGATGCTTTGAAGCTGCCTGGCGCTGGCCAGGCCCGCCAGTGCCAGGCCGTGGGAGCTCCCGGCCGGCCCATCGATCCGGCGACGAACAGACTCACGTAAACTCGCCCCTTCACCGCGAGGGAAACCCCACCATGTTCGGCATTGCAGATTACGGCGCTTTCGTCGTTGCCATCATTGTCTTTCTGGCCATTCCCGGCCCAGGCAATCTGGCGCTGATCACCTCCACTGGCAAGGGCGGGATGGGCGGCGGTCTGGCCGCCACCCTGGGTGTCATTGCCGGCGACCAGGTGCTGATGTGGATGGCGGTGGCCGGTGTGGCCGCCCTGCTGGCGGCCTACCCGGCGGCCTTTGCCTTTGTGCAGTGGGCGGGGGCCGCCTACCTCGCCTGGCTGGGCTGGAAGATGCTGAGCGCCAAGCCCGGTGACGCGCCGGTGCTCGACATCCGGCCACGCCAGTATTTCCAGCAGGCCCTGACCATCACCCTGCTCAACCCCAAGGCCATTGTTTTTTACATGGCCTTCTTCCCGCTGTTCGTCGACCCCCAGAAGCACCAGGGCCTGGTCACTTTCGGCGCCATGGCCGCGACCATCGCGGTCCTGACCTTTCTGTACGGCCTGGCCGTTGTCCTGCTCACCCATTTCCTGGCCGAACGCATGCGTGCCAGCCCGCGCATCACCCAGCTGCTGAACAAGATCGCCGGCGTCTTTCTGATTGGCTTCGGCATCAAGCTGGCCATTTCCAAGTAACCGAACGGGTCCGAACCCATGGCCAAGATATTCTGTGTCGCCAACCAGAAGGGCGGTGTCGGCAAGACCACCACCACCGTCAACCTGGCCGCCGGCCTGGCCAAGATCGGTCAGCGCGTGCTGATGGTCGACCTGGACCCGCAGGGCAATGCCACCATGGGTTCGGGCGTTGACAAACGCACCCTGCCGCTGACGATCTACGACGTGCTGCTAGAGTCGGCTTCGGTCAGGGAGGCGGCGGTGTTTTCGGAGAAGTGCGGCTACCACGTGCTGGGTGCCAACCGCGATCTTGCCGGCGCCGAGGTCGAGCTGGTTGAGGTCGAGCGGCGCGAGAAGCGCCTGAAGCAGGCCCTGGCCGAGGTCGATGCCGACCACGACTTCGTGCTCATCGACTGCCC
>SBFU01000279.1 GCA_006227785.1 Burkholderiales bacterium | reverse complement strand
ACCGAGCCGCGCGGCAGGCCCTGTGAGGCCAGGCGCAGGCGGGTGTCGTGCACCTTGTCGGCCGGCACCATGATGGCCTGGCCACCGTCGGTGTACTTGTAGGGCACATTCATCTGCGACAGCTGGGCCACGATGGCGCCCCCGTCGCGGTCGCTCAGGTTGGCAAACAGCACCCGCCACTCGGCCTGGCGGCCCATGAAGAAGAGGGCCAGGGCCAGGGCGATCAAGGCCACGGCCCCGACCCCCAGCTTGAGCTTCTGCGAGCCATCCAGGCGCGCAAACCCGTCGGCCAGCGGGCTGCGTCGGGCGGGCTGGAGGTCCATCTCGGCTACGGTGGTGCTCATGTCGGCGAAGGGTTGAGGAATCGGTGCACAGAGGGGGGAGATGCCCCCGTTGCGACCGATTATTCGGTGCCGCCCCCCCGGACATAGCGACGAAAAGGCCGAGCTTTGGCCCCTTATTCCCCGACTGCCTCGCCGGGGCCCACCCTAGCATCGGGACATCTGCCTTGTGTGGAAGGAATACCCCATGGAAACGCGCATTTCCCCTCTGACCAGCCAGTCCCTGCAACTTCAGGGCGCCGGTTTCAAGCGCCCGGTCGCCGCGGGTGCTTCGGGCGCCGTGGGCGGTGTCGGCACCGGATTTGCCGGCAACTTCAAGACCGCCCTTCAGGAGGTCAGCAAGGCCCAGAACGAGGCCTCAAGGTTGCAGACCCAGGTGCAGCAGGGCAACCCGAATGTCAGTCTGGAGGAAACCATGCTGGCCATGCAGAAGGCCCAGATCGGTTTTCAGGCCACCCTGCATGTGCGCAACCGGATGGTCCAGGCCTACACCGACATCATGAACATGAGCGTCTGAGCCCCACCCCGGGGGCCCGCCCGGTCAGTGCACCTGCCCCTTGTTGTCCATCAGCTGTTCCAGGTCGTTCAGCCAGGGTTCGGCCAGGCAGCGGATCTCGGCATCGGTTCGCAGGATGCGCTGCATGATCTTCGCCTTCTCCTTGCGCTCCTCAGGGGCCAGCTGATCGGTCCGTGAGCGGGCGCGCAGTTGCGCGATCAGGACGGCGCAAGCCCCTTCGAGCTTGACCACCTGGTCCCAGTTCTCGGCTTGGGCGGCTGCCAGCATTTTCTGGCTGGCGTTTTCGATGGCCTTGTAGTAGTCCAGCAAGGTGTGCTCCATGATCAGGCTCCAGCGGCCGGGACGGGTTGAAGATAGGCAGGGCCGGGGCCCTTGATCTGTTGCCACGAACGGGCCACAGGCTCCAGCAGGCTGAGCGTCTCGTCCAGCGCCTGGCGTTCGTTGCGCAGGTTGGCCTGCATCAGGCGCACCACGCAGTAGCCGTAGAGCTGGTGCAGGTTGGCGGCGATCTCGCCGCCATCGCGCAGGTTCAGGCCCGCCTTGAGGCCCTCCTCGATGATGCGCACCGCCTTGCCCAGCGATTCGCTCTTGGTGACCACGTCCTGGCGGTCGATGGCGCCCTGGGCCGCCTTGATGTGGCGCAGCAGTGCCTCGAACAGCAGGCCGACCAGCTGGTGCGGGTCGGCACTCTGGACGCTGGTTTCGGCGGCGATCCTGCGGTAGGCAGCAGCGGCTCGGGAGGGGACAGAGGTGAACATGGTGGTGGTTCCTTGTGCCTGATGCTGGAACTATCGGCAATTGTTCACGCCACTGAAGTGCCTGTGTGGCACAAGTACAGGTCAATTGGCCTGTTGATCATCCGAACGGTCTCCAGGCTGCCTGTTCCAGGCGAAATCGACGTTCAGGCGCCAAGAAAAAGGCCCTGCCGACACGGGTCGAGGCAGGGCCGGGTAGGGGCTGGCGGGGGCCAGTTGCCGCTGCTGCGGTTCCAGAGCGTCACCTGCTGGTTCACGAAGGCGCTCAGACCGTTGAGCCCGGCCAGTTTGGTGTCCAGGGCGGTGTACTGGGCCAGCAACCGGCGTTCCGAGCGGCCGACCCGCTCTTCGAGTCGCTCCTGGTCGCGGCTGTTGCGTTCCAGCGCCGACTGCAGGGCTTCGCTGCGGTTGCTCAGCGAACCGCCGATGTTGTTCACACCGTCGGCAAAGTCCCTGAGCTTGAGCCCGAAGCCCTGGGTCAGCGGGTTGCCGGTGTTGGCGGAGAACAGGTCCTGCAGGCCTCCGAGATCGGCCATGGCCGCGTCAAGCTTGCTGGCGTCGATGGCCAGTGCACCGCCGCTCTGCAGCTCGATGCCCACGTCCACCAGGCGTGTGAAGGGGGCGCTGTCGGTGATCGAGCGCATCATGCCGCGCAAGGCATTCTGCAGCCCGGTGGCGGTGGAGTCGCCTTGCAGCGGACCCCCCTGGCGCGTGGCCTCGTCGTACTTGAGCGCATTCGACAAGGTGGTGTTGACGGTGTTGTAGGCGTCCACGAAGGCCTGGATGTCGTTGCGGATGCTTTCGCTGTCCGTGGTCACGCTCACCAGCACCGGCTGGCTGGTGGTCTGGGTCAGTTGCATCGTCAGTCCGGGCAGCGTGTCCTGCAGGCGGTTGCTGGCCGTGCTGAGTGCCACGCCGTTGATGGTGAGCTGGGCATTGAGGGCCGACTGGGCCAGGGTCGAACCGCCGGCCGACACACCGTCATAGGCCAGGCGGGACAGCCCCGCGGCGTCACCGTCGTTGCCGTCGTCGTCGTTGGCACTGATTCTGAAGCCCGAGGTCTCGCCGGTCTCGCGCGACTGGATCATCAGCCGCTCCCCGCTGGCGTCGCGCAGGACGGAGGCGCTGACCCCCGCGTCGGCGGCGTTGATGCGGGCGGCCACCTCGGCCAGGGTGTCTTCGCCGGGCAGGATGTCGACATCGATGGCGGTCGCTCCAGAACCGGTGAAGGTGCTGCCGCTCCAGCTGCCCAGCTCGATGGTCAGTGTGCCGGACCCGATGCCTGCCCCCTGAGGCACGGCCTGCGAAACGGTGGATTGCGCGCGTGCCAGTTGCTGGACCTCCAGCGTGTAGTTGCCTGCAATGGCGTTGGCGCCAGCGGTGACGTTGACCGCAGGGCTGGATGAGTTGGCCGTGACCTGCCCCCAGCTGGCGCTGGACGACAGACGCGAGGCCGCGTCACCGAGCGCGGCGATCTGTGACTTGATGGTTCCGTAGAGGGACAGGCGGGTCTGCAGGGTGTTGGCCTGTGTCTGCAGCTGCCGGATCGGCGCCCGCTCGATGGACACCAGTTGCGACACGATGCTCTGCACATCGAGGCCACTGCCAATGCCGGGGGAGGAGATGGGGCCCATGGTTCGCCTTTCTCGGAATGAACAGGCCGCACGCTCGCGCATGCGGCCTGTTCATCCCGCACGGGGATGGGAGGCGGAGCGGCGCGCCGGTCCGCCTCCTTGATGGGGGCTCCGGTGACGGAGTGCCCCCTGCAAGGATCAGCGCAGCAGGCTGAGCACGCCCTGCGGGATCTGGTTGGCCTGGGCCACCATGGCGGTACCGGCCTGCTGCAGGATCTGCGAGCGCGACAGGTTGGAGGTTTCCACCGCGAAGTCGGCGTCCATGATGCGGCCACGGGCAGCCGACTGGTTCTCCACGGCCACCTGCAGGCTGGCGATCACCGAGTCGAAGCGGTTCTGGATGGCACCGAAGGTGGCACGCTGGGTGGTGATGTAGTCGATCGCCGCGTCCAGGTTGTCCATGGCGGTCTGCGCATCGCCCAGGGTGGTGATGCCGCCGCTGGTGACGTCGGTGATGGCCGCTTCAGCGGTCAGGTCGGTGGACAGGTCGATTTCGATCTGGTCGTTGGCGTCGTTGTTGGCACCGACCTGGAAGGTGAAGGTGCCTGCGCCGTCGCCGCCGGTGGCGTCGAACAGGTTCTGACCGTTGAAGCGGGTGCCGGCCAGCACGCGGGTGACCTCTTCGGCCAGCTGCTGGAATTCGGCGTCCAGGTTGGTGCGGTCTTCGTCGGAGTTCGAGCCGTTGGCCGACTGCACCGCCAGTTCACGCATGCGTTGCAGCGCGTCACCCACCTTGCCCAGTGCGCCTTCGGCGGTCTGCGACAGCGAGATGCCGTCGTTGGCGTTGCGGATGGCCACGTTCATGCCCTTGACCTGGGCGTTCATGCGCTCGGCGATGGCCAGACCGGCGGCATCGTCCTTGGCGCTGTTGACGCGCAGACCCGAAGACAGGCGTTGCATCGAGGTGGCCAGCGAGCCCTGGGTGGACATCAGGTTACGCTGGGCGTTGAGGGACATCACGTTGGTGTTGATGGTGGTCATGACTAACTCCTTGAAAAAAGTCGACTGATGTGATCCGGCATTGCTGCCAATCTGACTGCCGGTCTCCTGGGAAACCGACTGCACTGACCGGAGCTGTCTGAGTGAGAGCCATCGGTCGGGGGATCCGCTGATGGCCTCGCCGCATTGGCTTGCCGGACGACGAACCTTTCGAGAAGTTCGTTGGCTTGAATTTCGGAGCACCGCTTGCATTCTTTAGCCGCCTTTGCTAGGGAGACGCCCGAAAAAGACCCGTGTACCGGTCCCATTTCCCTTCCTTCGAGCCAGAACGGCGATGAGCGGCAGGCAGGGCGTGTGGCGCCGCGTTGTCGGCGCCGATCACCGTCTCTGTAGGGGGCTGTAGGACCTCCTGTCGGTCAATAGGAGCCGCCTGTCGTGCTTTCCTGCGCGGGGACCCGTTCGCAACCCGGTCCGGACCCGGCCGCCCAGCCGGGGCGTGCGGGACACAGCCCGATCCGGACGTCCACAGAGGGGAGGCATGACCGTTTGTCGGCTGCTTAACGACTGCCTTGTTGCATACCCGTGTAGGAAAAAACCTGACAAGGCGTCAGTCGCACGCCGACGCCGCAAACAGGTGTTCGCCGATTCAAGAAAAAAACACGATCGACACAATTACACACATCGAGAAACCAAACCCACCAGCCGAACGACTCACGGCACACGTCACACCGAAGGAGCCCACCATGGACAACGATCAGATCCTCGCCGAAATCCGCGAAGCCAACCTCACCTACCTGATGCTGGCCCAGAACCTGATCCGCAAGGACCGCGCCGAAGCGCTGTTC
>SBFU01000179.1 GCA_006227785.1 Burkholderiales bacterium | reverse complement strand
TTCCGGCTGCGCTACGACGCCATGTGGGCGGTCGGCGGACCGTATGCCCGGGCCATCATCGAAGGCGAGCTGGGCGCACCGGCCGGCACCGTGGTGAATGCCGAACCGAAGGAGGATTTCGGCGGACTGCACCCCGATCCCAATCCGGTCTACGCCGACGACCTGGTGGCCCGCCTGATGGCCGACGACGCGCCCGACATGGGCGCCGCCTCCGACGGCGATGCCGACCGCAACATGATCCTGGGCCGTGGGTTCATCGTCTCGCCTTCCGACAGCCTGGCCGTGCTGGCGGCGCACGCCCACCGATTGCCCGGCTACCGTGCAGGCCTGGCTGGCGTGGCGCGCTCCATGCCCACCTCCACCGCCGTCGACCGGGTCGCCAAGGCCATGGGCATGGCCTGTTTCGAAACGCCGACCGGCTGGAAGTTCTTCGGCAACCTGCTGGACGCGGGCATGATCACGCTCTGCGGCGAGGAAAGCTATGGCACCGGCTCCAGCCACGTGCGCGAAAAAGACGGCCTGTGGGCCGTGCTGGCATGGCTCAACCTGGTGGCGGTCACCGGGCAGTCGGTCGAGGAACTGGTGCGCGGTGTCTGGCGCGAACATGGCCGCTGCGTGTACTCGCGCCACGACTACGAGGGTATCCCGACCGAGCGGGCAGACGCCTTGATGACCGATCTGCGCGGTCGCCTGGACAGCCTGGCAGGCCAGACCGTGGCCGAGCAGCGCATTGCCTGGGCCGACGACTTCAGCTACACCGATCCGGTGGATGGTTCGGTGAGCCAGCGTCAGGGCGTGCGCGTGGTGCTGGAAGATTCCTCAAGGGTGGTGTTCCGGCTCTCTGGCACCGGCACCGAGGGCGCCACCTTGCGGGTCTACCTGGAGCGACACGAACCCGACGTCGCCCGGCATGACATACCCGCCCAGCAGGCGCTGGCATCGCTGGTGGCGCTGGCCGGTGACCTGGCCCGCATTGAACACCACACCGGCATGCGCGCACCCAGCGTGATGACCTGAGCCGCCACACCCGCCGTCAGACCTTGAGGAACAGGTCCTGATCGGGCGCGAAACAGGCATGCAGTGGCAGCAGGGCACCGCCCAGTGCCCGGGCATCCGAACCGATGCTGCCCAGTTCCAGCCGGGGCGGGTGCAGCAGACCCTCCCAGTTGTAGGACCGAAGCGCCTGCGCCGTCTGTGTGTGCAGCGCCTGGAGCAAGGTGGGTGCCACCGCCCCGTCCATCACCACCGCCTCGACATCGAGAAAGGCCGTGCCCGAGACGATGCACTGGGCCAGCGCCAGCGCGGCCTGTGAAACCCAGGCCTGGGTGTGGGGCTGCCAGGGCGACTGCAGCGCCCGATCGTCGTAGGCCGCCATGGGCTCCAGACCGTGTGCACGAAAGCGCTGTTCCAGATCCCACAAAGAGGCCAGGCTGAGGAGCTGCGGCGGCCTGTCGGCCTCGTCGCCGCTGGCGGTGCGCAAAGGCAGCGAAGCCACCGCACCGGCATTGCCGTGCAGGCCGCGGTGCAGGTGCGAGTTCAGCACCAGGCCACCACCGACAAAGGTGTCCAGGAACAGGTAAAGGTAGCTGCGCAGATCCCGACCGCGCCCCTGCAGCAGCTCGGCCACACAGGCAGCCGCGGTGTCCTTGGCGAAGCTCACCGGCAGATCGGTCATGCCTTGCACCTCGGCCGCCAGGTCCATGTGGTTCCAGGCCTCGGCCTGGGTCTCCGTCAGGCCCAGCATGCGGTGCCAGCCGCCCAGCTGGAACGGGGCGGCCACCCCCACACCGACCACCCGCCCGCGCAGCGGGCCGAGGCCGTCGAGCAGGTCGTCCAGGTGGGCCCGGATCGCGGGCAGGAGCACCTGGCTGTCCGGAAAGGCGTAGTCCAGCACACGCCGCTGGCGCACATGGCCGGTGAAGTCGACCAGCAGCCAGTCGGCGCTGCGGCGCCCGACCTTGATGCCGATGGCGAACGCCCCATCGGGATTGAGGCCAATCGGCACCGAGGGCTGTCCGACCTTGCCTCGCACCGGCGCGCCGCGCACCAGAAGGCCGTCGTCATCGAGCCGGGCGGTGATCAGACCGATGGCCTGCGCCGTCAGGCCGGTCAGGCGGGCAAGTTCGGCCTTGGGCAGGCTGCCGTGGGTGCGCAGCGACTGCAGCACCACCCGCTCATTGAACTGCCGCACCCCGATCTGGTTGGAGCCACGCGGGCGCAAGCGCAACGGGGCTGCCGGCGGCGTTTCGTGGATGACGGTGTCTACGGGGTTCACAGGTCAGACGGCGGCGCACGCGCGGTGTTCAGGGGCGAAGCGCCAAGCCTAGCACGCCCTTGCGCAGCAGGAAGTTGCCCCAGGGTTCGAGCTCCCCGGTGACCACGATGGCGTAGGCCTGCCTTGCGCGCGCGTAGAAAGCATGACGCTCCACCGCTTCGGCCTGCCCTTCGCGCACACCATGGCGCGCCAGCACCGCCAGGGTTTCCCGCTGCAAGGCCGAACGGTAACCGGGCTCGGTTCCGCCCACCTGCATGTAGGCCACCGGGTGCGGCACATCCTCGGCCAGCGGCAGCACGCTGACCACCGCATCCATGGTGCGAGCCATGCCCGCACCAGGCAGACGCAGCACCGGCTTGCCAGCCCCCAGGCTCATGGCGGTGAAGTTGGCATCGGCCAGCACAACGGCGTCGTCGTGCCCCATCTCGGCCAGCAGCTTGAGCAGCTCCGGACTGAGCAGGGGGTCAATGCCTTTGAGCATGGGCGTCTTTCAACGATGGCGGTGCATTGGTCCAGAACACCGCGGAACCGGCTTTGCCGGGCCGCTGGTGTTGCCCCCTTGAGGGGGTCGCGCGAAGCGCGGCGGGGGTGGGCATAGGGTCAGTGGGCCAGTACTTCCGGAGGGAGATCGGCCACTGACTTCGCACCGGTCATGACGGCCACCGTGTCGCTCATGCTGATCTTCTTCGGGTTCACCACCGCGGCCCGCTTGCCCAGGCGGGCAATGTGGATGCGGTCGGCGATTTCGAACACGTGCGGCATGTTGTGGCTGATCAGGATGACCGGCAGACCCTTGTCACGCACGCGCCGGATCAGTTCCAGCACCATGTTGCCTTCCTTCACGCCCAGGGCGGCGGTCGGCTCGTCCATGATGACCACGTGCTGCGCGAAGGCCGCCGCGCGCGCCACCGCCACGCACTGGCGCTGGCCACCCGAGAGCGTCTCCACGGCCTGCGTCATCGAACGGATACCGACTTTGAGGTCGTTCATGCGCGCAATGCTCTCCTCCAGCATCTTCTTCTTGTCGATCATCTGCAGCACGCGGCCCAGGAAGCCGGGACGGCGGATCTCCCGACCCAGGAACAGGTTCTCTGCAATGGTCATGGCCGGTGCGACGGCCAGGTCCTGGTACACGGTTTCGATGCCGGCACGGCGGGCGTCGATCGGGCTCTTGAACTGGATCTTCTGGCCATCCAGAAAGATCTCGCCCTCGTCAGGAATGGTGGCACCCGAGAGCGCCTTGATCAGGCTGGACTTGCCGGCGCCGTTGTCACCGATCACGGCCAGGATTTCGCCGGCACGCAATTCGAAATCGGCGCCGTCCAGGGCCGTGACCTGTCCGTAGCGCTTGACCAGGCCCTTGGCCTGCATCACCAATGGAGCGGATTGGGCGTTCATGGTCAGCGAGCCCCCTTGCGAGAGAGTTGGTCGGTGGCCACCGCCAGGATGACCAGAATGCCGGTCACCAGAATCTGGTACACCGAGGACACCCCCATCAACGTCAGGCCATTGCGGAACACACCCACAATCAATGCGCCCACCAGGGTGCCGATGATGAGGCCGCGGCCACCGAACAGGCTGGTGCCGCCCAGCACCACCGCGGTGATGGCGTCCAGGTTCTCGGTCTGCCCCGCATTGGGGTCACCGGCACCGGTGCGGGCCACGCTCAGCAGCGAGGCAATGCCGTAGAACACACCTGCCAGCGCATACACGCCCAGCAGCACCCTATCGGTCGAGATGCCGGTCAGGCGGGTGGCTTCGGGGTTGTTGCCCACCGCATAGACATGGCGACCGGGCGCCGTTTCGCGCAGCCCCACCCAGACCACCAGGTACAGGAACAGCATCAGCACCGCGCCCCAGACAACCGCGGTGTCGCCGATGCGGAAGGTGTTGCCCAGCACCAGCATGCCGTCAGGGATGTCGGTGACGGTTTGCGAATTGGAATACAGCTGCGTGGCCGCGAAGGCGATGTTCAGCGTGCCGAGCGTCACGATGAAAGGCGGCAGCTTGACCTTGGTCACCAGCAGCCCATTGAGCAGGCCGAACAGCGTGGTCACGCCGATGCCGCAGGCAATGGCCACCGGCGCCGACAAACCGTAGTCGGCCGCCACCTTGGTCATCACGATGCCGCCCAGGGCCATGATCATCCCGCACGAGAGGTCGATGCCGGCCGTGAGGATGATCAAGGTCTGGCCGATGGCGATCACCGCCACCACCATCACCTGCTGCAGGATCAGCGCAAAGTTCTGCGACGTCAGAAAACGGTCGCTCTGGGTGGCAAAGAAGGCGCAGGCCAGCACCAGCGCCACCGCCGGCCCGAGCGTGCCGATCGGCGGCAGTTTGGAGGTGAGTGTGTTCAAGAGACTCTCCTGGTGAGGAAGATGGGCCGTACCAAAGGCCATGCCGGAGCGCGTGGTATCTCAGCCAAGCGGCGCCCAGGGTCCGGCTACGCCGGCCCGAAGGCGCGTCCCCCCTCCAAGCCGGAGGCGCCAGAGAGGGGGGAAGCCGCTACGCGGCGCAGGGGGGAGTCCTTATTTCCCACCCCAGCACAGTTCCATGCCGGTCTTGACATCCTTGCTGTCCACGCCTGGCAGCGCCTTGGCTGCAATCAGGGTCACGCCTGTGTCGGTATAGCCGCTGACCTTCTTGCCGGTCTTCGCGTATTCGACACCCGCGGCCACGCCCATCGCGGCCATGCGCAGCGGATACTGCTGGCTGGTAGCCGCGATCACGCCCTTGCCCACATCGGACACCCCGGCGCAGCCGCCATCCACCGAGACAATGACCACATCCTTTTCTTTGCCGGCGGCCTTGAGCGCGTTGAAGGCACCGGCCGCTGCGGGTTCATTGATGGTGTAGACGAGATTGATGTTCGGGTTCTTCTGCAGGCAGTTCTCCATGCCGGTCTGCCCTTTGGCCCGGTCACCAAAGCTGTCGGCCATGCAGGCCACGCCGGCCTTGGCACCACCCAGCTCGTTGCTGCTGGCATCGGGTGCGGGGAGCCCAAAGCCCTTGAGGAAGCCGTTGTGACGCTGCGCGCCCACCGGGTGACCCGGGAACAGATCCAGCGTGGCGATCACCGCCGGCTTGCCACCCAGCGCCGCCTTGGCGTACTGGCCGATCAACTCGCCCGCCTTGTAATTGTTGGTCGCGAACAGGGCATCGGTGGCCTCCCTCGGGTCCGTCGGGCTGTCGAGTGCGATCACCATCACGCCCTGGGCGCGGGCCTTGCGGATGGCCGGCACGATGGCCTTGGAGTCCGAGGGCGTGATCAGGATGGTCTTGGCACCCGCAGCAATCATGTTCTCCATGGCGGTGACCTGACCGGCGTTGTCACCGTCGGTCTTGCCAGCGGCCGAAAGCAGCTTGGCGCCCAGCTTCCGGGCTTCGGCGTCGGCCCCTTCCTTCATCTTCACGAAGAAGGGGTTGGTTTCGGTCTTGGTGATCAGGCCGATGATGGGTTGCGCCTGCGCGGCCGCACCGCTGGCAACCAGGGCCAAGGTGGTCAAAGCAAAAAGGCTGGCAAGGGGTTTCATGTTGTCTCCTGGTGCAAGGCGGGTGGGATGGGTTTGTCTGTTGCCGCATCGACTCGGGTTTTCACCCACTTGGTGCGATTCGGTGCATGAACTATAGTCGTCTCCACATTAATAAATCAACTGGATTTAGTTATGGTTTTCCCTAGCCAGACCCCCAACGTCCAGATCGCCACCGCCGGTGAAGCCCTGATCGACCTGATCCAGGAAGCTGACGGTCGCCTGCGGCCCTGCGACGGCGGCGCGGTCTACAACCTCACCCGCGCACTGGGGCTGCAAGGTGTGGGCACCCTCTACCTGAACCCCCTTTCGCGGGACCGGTTCGGGCGTGGACTGGCCGAAGGCATTGCCCGCGCCGGGGTCCGGCTCGCGTTGCCCGAGCCGGTCCACCAGCCGACCTCGTTGGCGGTCGTGAGCGTGGACGAGGTCGGCAAGGCCAGTTACAGCTTCTACCGGGATGGTGTGGCCGACCGCGAGGTCGACGCCACGCGGCTCGACGCGGCCTGCGCGGCCCAGCCCGGCCTGCGCGTGGTGGTCACCGGCTGCCTCGCCCTGGTTGCCGAGGACAGCCACAAGTACCTGCCCTGGCTGCAGTCGCAGCGCGAGGCCGGCCGGCTGGTGGTGGTGGACGCCAACCTGCGTCCGGCCATCGTGCCCGACATGCCGGCCTACCGCGCCAGCGTGCTGGCGGCGCTGAACCTGGCCGACCTCATCAAGGTCAGCGACGACGACCTGGTGCTGCTCGGCTTCGATCACCCTGACCCGCTGCTGGCCGCCCGCGCCCTGCTCGAAAAGACACCCGCCCGATGGATCGCCGTGACCCTGGGTGCGCGCGGAGCCGCCCTGATCAACCGCGACGGCACCACCTGGCGCGCGGTCGAGTCGCAGCCGGTCAACGTGGCCGACACCGTCGGCGCAGGTGACTGCTTCCTGGCCGGCCTGCTGGTGGCCCTGCTGGATCGCCCGGCCATGCAGAACATCGACCGCGCAGCACAACTGCAACTGAACGGCGACGACATCGAAGCCATGCTGGCCCACGCCATCGCCAGCGCCAGCCTGTGCGTGATGCGCACCGGTTGCCAACCACCGACCCGGGACGCGGTACAGGGGCGTCTGGCACAAGGCCGACCGGTGACGGCCTGACAAGAACACGGAACATCGGGTCCTGTTCACGGTCGCACTGACGACACCCTTCAGGCCGGCCACAGAAACGGTACCCGTTATGTAACTTTATTACCTTAAAATACCGATCACTCTGGTAACCAGGTTCATCCATGGCCACATCGCAAGCCTCCCCCTCTCCCGCCCCGCTGGACCTCGTCATCTTTGGCGGCGTGGGTGATCTCTCGGTGCGCAAGCTGCTGCCGGCGCTGTACATGGCGCACCTGCACAACACCTTGCCCGAACAGACCCACATCCACGCCCTGGGGCGTCAGGCATGGGACCGTGGGGCCTTCCTGCATTTCATCGAAGACAAGGTGCGCGGCTTCATCGGCGCCAGCGCCTACCGCGACGATGTCTGGACCAGCTTTGTGCGACGCCTGAGCTACGTCAGCGTCGACGCCACCAACCCGGCCGACTACGCCAGCCTCAAGGCCGAGATGCAGCCCGGCGCCGACCGGGTCTACTACCTGGCGACAGCCCCCTCGCTGTTCGTGGGCATCTGTGCCAACCTGCAGGGCGCAGACCTGATCGACCAGCGCGCCCGCGTGGTGCTTGAAAAACCCCTCGGCCACGACCTGGCCTCGGCCCGCCAGATCAACCACGACGTCGGCCAGTACTTCCAGGAACAGCAGATCTTCCGCATCGACCACTACCTGGGCAAGGAAACGGTGCAGAACCTGATGGTGCTGCGCTTTGGCAACAGCATCTTCGAGCCGCTCTGGCGCAGCCCCTACATCAAGAGCGTGCAGATCACCGTGGCCGAAAGCGTGGGGGTGGGCAGCCGCGCCGGCTTCTACGACGGCACGGGCGCCATGCGCGACATGATCCAGAACCACCTGCTGCAGTTGCTGTGCATCGTGGCCATGGAACCCCCGGTCTCGCTCGACCCCGACGCGGTGCGGGACGAGAAGCTCAAGGTGCTGCGCTCGCTCAGGCCCATGGCCGTGACCGACGTGGCGCGCGACACCGTGCGCGGGCAGTACACCGCTGGCGCCTCCAATGGCGAGGCGGCGCCGGGCTACCTGCAAGAGGACAACATCCCGCCGGACACCACCACCGAAACCTTCGTGGCGCTCAAGGCCCACATCAACAACTGGCGCTGGGCCAACGTGCCCTTCTTTCTGCGCACCGGCAAACGCATGGCCGCGCGCCAGTCAGAGATCGTCATCGAATTTGCCGACCTGCCCTTCACCATCTTCGGCGACTCGGCCCACAAGTCGGTCAACCGCCTGATGATCCGCCTGCAACCCGAAGAGCACATCCAGCTGCAGATGATGGCCAAGGAACCCGGCAGCGGGATGAAGCTGCGCCCGGTCAAGCTCGATCTTGACCTGCAGACGGCCTTTGCCGAACGCCGCGCCGAGGCCTACGAACGCCTGCTGATCGACGTCATCAAAGGGCGCCTGACCCACTTCATGCGCCGCGACGAACTTGAAGCGGCCTGGGCCTGGGTGGAACCCATCATCAACGGTTGGCATCAGCTGGGCGAAAAGCCCAGGCCCTACACCGCCGGCAGCTGGGGCCCGGCCGCATCGTCGGCGCTGATGGCACGCGAAGGCTCTGCCTGGCTGGAGGAGGCCTGATGGCCATCCACGAACACACCGGTGCCACGCCCGAAGCCATCGCGGCCCACGTCGCCGATGCGCTGCGCGCCGCCATCGCCGCACGTGGACAGGCCAGCCTGGCGGTGTCCGGTGGCAAGTCGCCCATCCCCCTGTTCGAGGCCCTGCGCGAGCACGACCTGGACTGGACGCGGGTCAGCATCGTGCTGGTCGACGAACGCGTGGTACCTCGCGGTCATGAGGCCAGCAACACCGCTCTCGTGGCCCGCCATCTGCTGCAGGACCAAGCCGCCGCCGCGCGTTTTCTGCCTTTCTTCCGCGAGCTGACCCCAGCCTTCAACGCCGAGGTGCTGGATGCCCTGGTGGACGACGCCACGCAACGCATCGCCGCGCTGCCCTGGCCACTGGACGTGGCCGTGCTGGGCATGGGTGAAGACGGACACACCGCCTCACTGTTTGCCGATGCCCCGGGCTATGCGCGCGCCATCGCCACCGACGACCGGCTGGCCTGGGTGGTGCCCGAGCAGGCGCCGGTGCCTGCGCCCCACGCCCGCCTGACCTTCACCCTGCACGCCTTGCTCGAAGCGCGCGAACTGGTGCTGACCATCGCCGGTTCCACCAAACTGGCCGTCTACCGCCAGGCCGCGGGCAAGGCCGACCCGGCCCTGCCCGTTTCACTCGTGCTGAACCAAACGCGGACGCCCGTGAGCGTCTGGATAGGCTGAACATGAACGCCCCCCTGAACGACACCCTCGCCCGCGTCACGCAACGCATCATCGACCGCAGCCGTGGCCTGCGCGGCGACTACCTGGCCAGCATGGACGCTCAGGCCCGCGCCGGCAAGACCCAGCGCGCGGGCATGGGCTGCGCCAACATGGCCCACACCACGGCCGCCCTGCCGGCGGCCGACAAGCTGGTCATCCATGCCGAACGCGCGCCGCACGTGGGCATCATCACCGCCTACAACGACATGCTCTCGGCGCACCAGCCCTTTGAGCACTACCCTGAGCTCCTGCGAAGCCATGCGCGCGCCATCGGTGCCACCGCTCAGGTGGCCGGCGGCGTGCCCGCCATGTGCGACGGCATCACACAAGGCGCCGAGGGCATGGAACTGTCGCTGTTCTCGCGCGATGTCATCGCCCTGGCCACGGCCGTGGGCCTGTCGCACAAGGTGTTCGACGCCGCGCTCATGCTGGGCGTGTGCGACAAGATCGTGCCTGGCCTGTTCATGGGTGCGCTGCAGTTCGGCCACCTGTCCACCGTGTTCGTGCCTGCCGGTCCCATGGTCAGCGGTCTGCCAAACGATGCCAAGGCCAAGGTCCGCCAGCAATACGCCCAGGGCCTGGTCGGCCGCGACGCACTGCTCGAAAGCGAAGCGGCCGCCTACCACGCCCCCGGCACATGCACCTTCTACGGCACCGCCAACAGCAACCAGATGCTGATGGAAATCATGGGACTGCACCTGCCCGGCTCTTCCTTCGTCAACCCCGGCACCCCGCTGCGCGAGGCCCTCACCAAGGCCGCGCTGGAACGTGCCGTGGCCAACACCGGCAAGACCGGCCAGCCCCCCGTCCGCCTGGCCGACATCGTGACGGAAAAGAGCATCGTCAACGGCATCGTTGGCCTGCTCGCCACCGGGGGCTCGACCAACCACACCATCCACCTCATTGCCATGGCACGCGCCGCCGGCATCGTCATCGACTGGGACGATTTCGCCGAGCTCTCGGCCGTGGTGCCGCTGCTGGCCCGTGTCTACCCCAACGGCAAGGCCGATGTGAACCATTTCCACGCCGCCGGCGGCATGGGCTTTCTGATGCGCGAACTGCTCGCCGCCGGCCTTCTGCACGGCGACGTCAAGACCGTGGTGGGCGAAGGCCTGGCCGCCTACGGCCAGGAACCCTGGCTGGACAACGGCGTGCTCGCCTGGCGCGACCTGCCCGCCACCAGCGGTGACACCAGTGTGTTGCGCCCGGTCGGCGACCCGTTCAGCCCGGACGGTGGCCTGCGCCTGATGCAGGGCAACCTGGGGCGCAGCGTGGTCAAGGTCTCGGCCGTGGCGCCCGAACACCGCGTCGTACGTGCCCCTGCCGTGGTGGTGCACGACCAGGCCGACCTGCTGGCCCTGTTCAACGCCGGCCAGCTCGAAAAAGACGTCGTCGCCGTGGTGCGCTACCAGGGCCCGCGCGCCAACGGCATGCCCGAGCTGCACAAACTCACGCCGCCGCTGGCCGTGCTGCAGGACAAAGGCTTCAAGGTTGCGCTCGTCACCGATGGCCGCATGAGCGGTGCGTCCGGCAAGGTACCGGCCGCCATCCACCTCAGCCCCGAGGCGCTGGCCGACGGCCCCATCGCCCGCGTGATGGACGGCGACATGATCACGCTGGACTGCGAACGCGGCGTGCTGGAAGTCGAGGTCGATGCGGCCACCTTCGCCGCCCGCCCGGTGCAACACCCCGACCTGGCCCACAACGGCCACGGCACCGGCCGCGAACTGTTCGGCCTGTTCCGCACCCATGCCAGCGCGGCCGAGCACGGCGCCTCGCCGCTGTTCGATTGAAATCAAGGCCACCACCATGACCACCACCTGCTTCACCCGCCCCGCCTTCAAGTCACGCGTCGTCCCCGTCATCGTCATCAAGGACCCGGCCCACGCCGTGCCGCTGGCGCATGCCCTGCTCGAAGGCGGCATCGATGTCATGGAAATCACCCTGCGCTCGGGGGCCGCCCTGCAGGCCATCGAGGCCGTGGCCAAGGCCGTGCCTGAGATGCACACCGGGGCCGGCACCGTCACCCGGGCCGCCGAAGTGCAACAGGTCATCGATGCCGGTGCCGGCTTTGCCCTATCGCCCGGCTGCACCGACGCCGTGTTCGAAGCCGTTCGCCAAGCCGGCCTGCCCTTCATTCCTGGTGTCATGACACCCGGCGAGGTCATGCGCTGGCGCGACGAAGGCTTCTCGCTGATGAAGCTGTTCCCGGCCATGCAGGCCGGCGGTCTGGGCATGCTGCAGGCGCTGGGCGCACCCCTGCCCGACGTGCGCTTCTGCCCCACCGGCGGCGTGTCACCGTCCAACCTTCGCGATTTCCTGCGCCTGCCCAACGTCGCCATGGCCGGAGGCTCCTGGCTGACCCCGGCCGATGCCCTGGCCGAGGGCGACTGGGCGCGCATCACCACACTGGCGCGCGAGGCCATCGAACTGTCCAACAAACCCTGAACCGACCCTGGGCAAGGCTGTTCTAATTGGCGCCATCCCGGTCCTTGTCTGGCCCCCCTGCCCTGTCACCACCCATGAATGCCCTGCACGCCACCCCCACCCGGCTGCCCGCCTGGCAACAGTTGCAGACGCTGGCCGCTGCCGCCCAGCCCCATCTGCGCCACCTGCTTGATGACGACGCCGGACGCGCCGCACGTCTGTCGGTCGAGGTCGCCGGCATCCGCCTGGACGCCTCCCGACAGCGCGTCACCACCGAGGTCATGGGCGCCCTGCTGGCCCTGACAGAACAGGCACAGGTGGGCGCCCAGCGCGACGCCATGTTCCGGGGCGATGCCATCAACCTGACCGAAAACCGGCCGGTGCTGCATGTGGCCTTGCGCGGTGCGTCCGGCCCCTGGGGCGACGCCATCACCCACGACGTGGCGCGTGAGCTCGATCGGGTCTGCGCCTTTGCCGACGCCGTGCGCACCGGCGCGGTCACCGGCCATTCCGAGGTCAACTTCACCGATGTGGTGAACATCGGCATCGGCGGCTCCGATCTCGGCCCCCGCATGGCCGCCGACGCCCTGGCCCACCTGACCGGCGCAGGCCCGCGGGTGCACTACGTCTCCAACCCCGATGCCTGGGCCCTGTACAGCGTGCTGCACCAGCTGGACGCCGCCCGCACGCTGGTCATCGTTTCGTCCAAGACCTTCACCACCCAGGAAACCCTGACCAACGCCGCCAGTTGCCGACAGTGGCTGCTGGACCATGGCGTGCCGCCCGACCGCGTCGACCGCCACCTGGTCGCCATCACCGCCACACCGGCCGAATCCGCGCGCCAGGGCTACGCGGCCGACCGTACCTTCCTTTTCTGGGACTGGGTGGGTGGCCGCTATTCGGTCTGGTCCGCCCTGGGCCTGCCGCTGGCCATCGGCATCGGGGGCGCCGGGTTCCGTGCCTTCCTGGCCGGCGCCCGCGCCATGGACGAGCACTTCTGCAACGCGCCCGCTGAACGGAACCTGCCGATGCTGATGGCGCTGTACGGCATCTGGAACCGCAACTTCCTGCAGTGCCCGACCCAGCTCATCGTCTCCTACGCCTCGCGCCTGGTGCGCTTCGTGCCCTTCGTGCAGCAGATGGACATGGAGTCCAACGGCAAACGCACCCACATCGACGGCCAGCCGGTCGATGTCGACACCGGCCCCATCGTCTGGGGAGGCCTGGGTATCGACGGCCAGCACGCCTACTTCCAGCTCATCCACCAGGGTCGCCACACGGTGCCGGTGGACTTCATCGGCGTCGAAAGCGAAGACACCCCGCTGCCCATGGCCGCCACCCACCACCACGTGGTCAACCTGAACCTGCGCGCCCAGGCCGAGGCCATGGCCCGCGGTCGCGGCTTCGGCGACACCCTGGCGCTCATGCAGAAAGCCGGTCTGAGTGGCGAACATGCCGAGGTCA
>SBFU01000441.1 GCA_006227785.1 Burkholderiales bacterium | reverse complement strand
TCTTCGGGCGTGAATGCCAGATCCATGCGTGTCTCCGTATGTGCTCATCGACAGGCCTGCGCAGCAGGCCGGCTACCTATCCCGGTCAGTTTCGCACGACCGTTCGATTTCGTGCTGTCCGCACGGCGACAAACCCGACAAAGCGCTCAGGCTCCCAGTTCCCTGAGCACTTTCTCCAACTGTTCCACCCGCGCTTCCAGTTGCGCCACCCGCTCGGCCAGCCCGGTCTCGGTCATCAGGTTGTCTTGCCGGGCGACGCCGGGCTCTGGCAGGTCGACGGCGCCGCACAGCAAATGGGCCCAGCGCGCCTCCCGGGCACCCGGTGCCTTGGGCAGCAGCACCACCAAAGGCCCGCCCTTCTCGTCGCCGCGATCGGCCAGTTCCTCCAGAAAGGCCTCGACCGAGGCAATGTCCAGGAATTTGTACCAGCGATCCGCATTGATGCGCAATTCGCCCGCTGTCTGGGGTCCGCGCAGCATCAGCAGGCCCAGCAGCACGGCCGATTGCTCGGGCACACCGACGGCCCGCTGGAAGTTGTGTTCGTAGCGCGTGACCCGAGAGCCGCTGGACTCGATCACCAGGCTGCACTCTCTCAGCGCATCGATGGCCTGGCCAATGTCGGCTTCGCCCAGGTTCATCACCGGGTCGCGGCTGGATTTCTGGTTGCAGCCGAGTTGCAGGCTGTTGAGGGTGAGGGGATAGCTGTCGGGAACGGTGCGCGCCTTCTCCATCAGCGTCGCCAGGATACGTGCCTGTGCCGCATTCAGAGGGCGCTGTCGAAAGTCGTGGTTCATTACACTTGGCAGGTTGTGACCGAAAAGAACATTGTCATCCTGATTTCCGGCAGCGGCTCGAACATGGCCGCGATCGCCGACGCAGCCCGTGGTGGGCAATGGGAGCGCCGTCATGGCGCGCGCGTGGCGGCTGTCATCAGCAACCGCCCGGCAGCCGGGGGCCTGTCCCTCGCACGTGAGCGCGGCATCGCCACCCAGGTCGTCGACCACACCGCTTTCGATGGGCGCGAGGCTTTCGATGCGGCGCTGATGGCCGAGATCGACCGCCATCGGCCGACCCTCGTGGTGCTGGCCGGCTTCATGCGCATCCTCACGCCGGGGTTTGTCCGCCATTACGAAGGCCGTCTGGTCAACATCCACCCCAGTCTGCTGCCGGCGTTTCCCGGGCTGCAAACGCATCAGCGCGCCATCGAGGCAGGCTGCCGTTTCGCCGGGTGCACCGTGCACCGGGTCACGGCCGAACTGGACCACGGCGAATACCTGGAGCAGGCGGTGGTCCCGGTGCTGCCGGGGGACACACCCGCGTCGCTGGCCGAGCGCGTGCTCAGCCAGGAGCACCTGGTCTATCCCAGGGCGATCGAACGGCTGCTGGCCCGCCCGGCGCTCAACCCTTGAGCAGGAGGTAGGCTGCGCCACCGACCGCCACCAGCGCCACGGTGGCCCAGCCCAGGCGATCGATGTGCTTGTGCAGCTCGGCTTCCATGCGGGCCCCTCCCCACCGCATCAGGCCGGCCACCAGGAAAAACCGGGCACCGCGCCCGACCACCGACGCGGCCACAAAAGGCAGCAGCGCCATCGACAGAACGCCGGCGGCAATGGTGAACACCTTGTAGGGAATGGGCGAGAAACCGGCGATGAACACCGCCAGCAAACCCCACTGGCCAAACCATTCGATCGCCTGTTGGTAGCCGGCCCAGTAGCGCGGCTGTTCCTGCAGCCAGGGCTCGATCATCCCGAAGGCATACAGCCCGATGAAATAGCCAGCCACCCCCCCCAGCACCGAGGTGATGGTGGTGATCCAGGCGAAGCGCCAGGCGCGATCAGGGCGGGCCAGACACATGGGGGCCAGCATCACGTCGGGCGGAATCGGGAAAAACGACGACTCGGCAAAACTCAGTCCACCGAGGTACCAGGGCGCATGGCGGTGGCGCGCCCATTGCATGGCGCGTTCGTACAGTGGGGCAAAGAGCTTCATGGTTCGGCGGTGTGGGTCAGACGCCCTTGTGGAACACGAGTCCCGCGTGCTCGCGCATTGAGTGGAAGCGGATCTTGGGCCAGTTGGCTTCCACGGCGCGCAGGGTCGCAGCGTGGTCCAGCAGGATGGTCGGCGCATCGACGGCGTCCATCGCGACACGGTGGGCATTGGCGTCAATGAAACGCTTGAGCTCCTGCTCGCCACCCTCCTCGGGGGCACAGGTCACCCAGCGCGCCACATGGTAGTTGCTGGGCATGATGCGGGCCTTGACGCCGTACTCGGCCTGCAGGCGGTGCTGCACCACCTCGAACTGCAGCTGGCCGACGGCGCCCAGCAGCAGCACCGTGCCAGCCACGGGACGGAACACCTGAATCGCGCCTTCCTCGCCGAGTTGTGTCAGGCCGGCGCGCAACTGCTTGGTCTTGAGCGGGTCGGCCACCTCGACGCTGCGGATGATTTCGGGCGCGAAGAAGGGCAGGCCGGTGAACTGCAGGCTTTCGCCCTCGGTCAGCGTATCGCCCAGCTGCAGCACCCCGTGGTTGGGAATGCCGATGATGTCGCCGGCAAAGGCTTCGTCCAACAGTTCGCGCCGCTGTGACAGAAAGCTCACCACCGTGTTGGGTCGCAGCTCCTTGCCGCTGCGAACCACTTTCAGGCGCATGCCCCGCTCGAAATGGCCACTGGCGACGCGGACAAACGCAATCCGGTCGCGGTGGGCCGGGTCCATGTTGGCCTGGATCTTGAACACGACGCCGGTGAACTTGGGTTCTTCCGGATGCACCACACGCTGGATCGACGGTCGGTCGCCGGGTGAGGGTGCCAGGTCGACCAGGGCGTCCAGCACCTCGCGCACACCGAAATTGTTGACGGCCGAACCGAACAGCATGGGGGTCTGCTGGCCGGCCAGGAAGGCCTCCTTGTCGAAGGCCGGCGAAGCACCTTCGACCAATTCCAGCTCATCCTTGGCCTGGGTCCATTCCATGCCGAAGCGCTTTTCGCTCTCGGCATTGTCCAGGCCCGCCAGTACCTCTTCGTCGCCGCCGCGGCGGTCTTCTCCGGCGGCAAACACGCGCATCTGGTCTTCGCGGCGGTCGTACACGCCGCGAAAGGTCTTGCCCATGCCCACCGGCCAGGTGAAGGGCACCACCGTCATGCCCAGCTCACGCTCGATCTCGTCCATCAGGTCCAGCGGGGCTTTCACCTCACGGTCCATCTTGTTGACGAAGGTCAGGATGGGGGTGTTGCGCGCCCGGCAGACCTGCAGCAGTCGCCGTGTCTGGGGTTCCACGCCGTTGCCGGCGTCGATCACCATGAGCGCCGCATCGACGGCGGTGAGCACGCGGTAGGTGTCTTCCGAGAAATCCTGGTGGCCCGGGGTGTCCAGCAGATTGATGACGCAGTCGCGGTATTCCATCTGCATCACCGAGGAGGCCACGGAAATGCCGCGCTGCTTCTCGATCTCCATCCAGTCCGAGGTGGCGTGGCGCGCCGCCTTGCGCGCCTTGACCGAACCGGCGATGTTGATGGCACCCGAGAACAGCAGCAGCTTCTCGGTCAGGGTGGTCTTGCCCGCGTCGGGGTGAGAGATGATGGCAAAGGTGCGGCGTCGATGCACCTGTTGGGCGATGTCGGACATAACCGGCAATTATCGCCGGTGGGAGAATACCGACATGCATCCCAAAGCCCTGCTGGACGAATCGGCCAGCCTCATCGAAAAAGTCTTCAGGTTCGACCATCCGGCCGACGCGGTCGTGGCGCGGCATTTCCGCGAGAACAAGTCCCTGGGTCCGCGTGAGCGGGCCACTCTGTCCGATACCGTGTATGCCGTGTTGCGCGAACGCCTGCGTCTCGAGTGGCTCGCGCGCTCGGGCAGCGGTTCGAAATGGCGCCGGCTGGCCATCTTGGGTTTCCCCGGCGACCGCGACTTTCTCAAGAGTGCCTTGAGCGAGTCCGAAAAAACCTGGCTGGATGCCTGTGCCAGGGTGTCCGATGCGGACCTGCTGGCCCCGCACCGCCACAACCTGCCCGAGTGGCTGGCCCAGGCCCTGCGCGAGCAGGTGGGAGACGAGTTCGACGCCCTGGCCGACAGCCTCAGGCAGCCGGCGCCCCTGGACCTGCGGGTCAACATCCTGAAAGCCAAGCGCGAACCACTGCTGACCCAGCTGCGCGGCGCCGGTCTGCAGGTCGAGCCGACACCGCACTCGCCGCTGGGCATCCGCCTGCAGGGCAAGCCATCGCTGGCCAAGGTACCGGCCTTTGTCGCCGGCGAGGTCGAGGTCCAGGACGAAGGCTCTCAGCTGCTGGCGCTGCTGCTGGACGCCAAGCGCGGTGAAATGGTGGTCGATTTCTGTGCCGGTGCCGGCGGCAAGACACTGGCGATCGGCGCGGCCATGCGCAACAGCGGCCGGCTCTACGCCTTCGACACCTCGGCCCACCGGCTCGACGCCATCAAGCCCCGGCTGGCCCGCAGTGGCCTGTCCAATGTGCACCCGGTGGCGATCGCCCATGAACGGGATGAGCGCATCAAGCGCCTGGCCGGCAAGATCGACCGGGTGCTGGTCGATGCGCCCTGTTCCGGCCTGGGCACCCTGCGGCGCAGCCCGGACCTGAAGTGGCGCCAGACGCCCGAGACGGTGGCGGTACAGGCCGATCTCCAGCAGCGCATCCTGGCCAGTGCCGCGCGCCTGGTCAAGCCCGGCGGACGGCTGGTCTTTGCCACCTGCAGCCTGCTGCGGCAGGAAAACGAAGCCGTGGCCGAAGCGTTCGATCGGGAGCATGCCGACTTCGAGGTGCTGGCGGCGCAGGATCTCCTGGCGGCTGCGCAGGTCGGTCAAGCTGAAACCCTGGTGTCGGGCGAAGGCGGCCGCTTCCTGCGCCTGTGGCCGCATCGCCATGCCACCGACGGCTTTTTTGCCGCGATCTGGCGCAAGAAGCCTTGATCTGACACCCAAGCCCCTGATCTGGGGTGCTGAAGGCCGCATTTCTGCGGTTTGCCCACCCTGGGAGCCCTTGGTGAAAACCCCATCGGTCGGTAAAATCGGGGGGGCATGCCCAGTCAGCCGGGCGGTTGGTCTGACACGTCTGTTCCCCG